>CAYJAL010000001.1:0-46311 GCA_964367875.1 uncultured Desulfovibrionaceae bacterium
CCTGTAACGATTGATTAAATTATTGATGGCTTTTTTTGATTGCATGCGAGCTCCACAGTATGAGATTAAAATTTAAAAGTAAAAAAACTACACCAAAAATTTGCGCATATTTATATGACAAATGGCCACACCTAGGGCGTCGCTGGTATCTAGCAACCATTCTTCCTTAGTGCCCTTGGTGCCTAAAAGAACGCGTACCATATAGGCCACTTGTTCTTTTTCTGCCCTGCCCACACCTACCAGCGATTTTTTCACTAAGGTGGGTTCATAATCGTGTACGGGCAAATCAAAGCCAGCACAGGCCGCTACGGCAACGCCGCGGGCTTGACCAAGCTTTAGGGCTGTCATGGCGTTTTTAGCAGTGAAAACTTGCTCTATGGCAGCCTCTTGGGGCTTATGATAGGCTATAACAGCGGTGAGTTCTTTATAGATGGTGGCAAGGCGCACAGAAAAAGGCGTATTGGCCTTGCTTTGGGTGCGAATGGCACCACAATCTACAAGTCGCAATACGCCTGAATGTTCTTCTACTATACCCCAACCTGTTATGCGCGAGCCGGGGTCAATGCCTATAACGCGTACAGACATTATTCCATTTCTGCCAAGATTTCTTCCGGCAGGTCAAAGTTAGCATAGACATTTTGTACATCGTCGTTATCGTCCAAAGCATCCATAAGCTTGAGCACTTTACGAGCGGTATCTGCGTCTAACATAATGGTATTTTGCGGAATCATGGCCAGTTCTGCCGAAAGCATTTCCACTTCGGCGCTTTCTAAGGCATCACGCACGCTAGCAAAATCTGTTAAAGCGGTGTGGATTGTCCATGTATCGCCATCATCAATAACATCATCGGCGCCGGCTTCCAAGGCCACTTCCATCATGGCATCTTCATCGTATTTGGCTCTATCAATGCTGATAACGCCTTTGCGATCAAACATAAAGGTTACGCAGCCAGTTTCACCCATGGAGCCACCATGCTTGGTAAGCAAGTGACGTACTTCAGCAACGGTGCGATTTTTATTATCGGTGGCTGTTTCTACAATAACGGCAATGCCGCCGGGGGCATAGCCTTCGTAGTTGATTTCAAAAAGCTCACCGCCGGCATCTTCGCCTGTACCTTTACGGATGGCGCCTTCAATTTTATCCTTGGGAAGGTTCACAGCTTTTGCCGCGGCAATGGCTGCGCGCAAACGTGAGTTACCGGCAGGATCGCCACCGCCCTTGGCAGCAATAATAATTTCTTTGGCAGCCTTGGTAAAAACCTTGCCGCGCTTGGCATCTTGACGACCTTTACGGTGTTGGATATTGGCCCATTTACTATGTCCAGCCATGTTCTAAACCTCGCTATTTCAAATGGAATTTATATATTCTTTGCCTTTAAAACCTGTACCCACAAAGAAGGTTTCTTTGCTTTCTTGGCGAGAACTGTTGGGTTTAAAGGATTTAACCTTGGTAAATTGCTTACGCATGGGCAAGAGCAGCTCTTGCACGTCCGGCCCCATAAAAATTTTCACAATAAAGGCGCCGCCATCTTTTAGGTATAAACCTGCCACGGCAAGAGCCTCAACGCACAGCTCTAGGGAGCGCGTTTGGTCGGTAAACTTTGTGCCCGTGGTACGCGGAGCCATATCGCTCATAACCACATCAAAAGGGCCAAGAGCTTGCAATTTTTCTTCAAACTCCGGCGAGCGCTCAAAAACATCCTCTTGCAAAAAAGTGATATTTGAGGGAAAAATAGTTTCCGTGGTTTGAATATCGCAGCCCAGCACCAAGCCCTCTTTGCCCACTTTTTCAGCAGCGCCAAGAGACCAAGAGCCGGGAGCAGCGCCTAAATCCAGCACCTTCATACCGCGACGAAAGATTTTGAATTTATTATCAATTTCTTTCAATTTATACACAGAACGCGCAGGATAGCTTTGCTCTTTTGCTTTACGAAAATAGTAATCTCTGTATTCTTTCATAGTTTCACCATGCGGGAACATATGCTAAAAATTACTTTTAGCCAAGTATATTATGCCCATAAAAATTTTTGAGGCTTTATGACACATTCTCCCCCTTTTAACCATGATGCTACAAGACAGCGCCCCCTGCGTTTACGCAAGGCCGATTTTATGGGTAAAGTATGCAGCTTGCCCAGCGGCGCCGCCTCCTATGAAAGATTAGATAGCCATGCTAAGCTTACAGCGCACATACTTTTGGGCACAGCAGGCTTATGGGGGCAAGAAGGCCTAGAAAAGCTATTACCCCATGCAGATATGCTTAAAGACAATACCCCTGTGGCGGTGGTGGAGAGCGAACATTTTTTTGCTAGCCTATCAGATGAAGAAAAAAGATTTTATCCTGTATTACCAGACTATTGGAAAACCGCAACAACGCAACAACAAGCACTTGCCCTCTTAGCTCTATGGCAAGAAAAATACACAGTGGCGCTGTGGTGGTATACGTACAATGAGCGTTTGTATCCCGAATTTTGGGAAACCATTATGGGCAGCATTTTACAGGTAAATATGTTGCAGCATACAAAGAAGATACAACACACCCCACAGCTCCCTAAAATACTTTTGGGCTGTGCGCCGCATCAATTGCTGGAGCAAGAAATCACGCAAGCCTTTACGGAGCTTGGCTATGAAGTCTTGCCTGTACGCCAAGGGGGTTTTAGTTGTAACCAAGGAAAAAATAAGCCCGACGCCCTGCCCGACGCCCTGCCCGACGCTCTACATGATGCCTTGGGCAGCAAGCAAACGGTGCTCTTCTTTTCGCTCAATGCGCAAGGCCTAGATGCTGAGGGGCGAGACTTTGCCCTCTTACGCGCGCTGAATATTCCTGTGGCTTTGTGGTTTGTGGATAATCCGTGGCATGTACTGGCTTCCTTGCGTCTGCCATGGTGGAAAAAAGCTTTGCTTATGCCCACCGATGATTCCTTTATACAGCCCTTACAAGATGCAGGCGCCACGCAAGTATTGCATATGCCCTTGGCCGCAGCAGAACATATGTGGCAAGCGCAACAACAACACCGCAACACACCGCATATATTAGACTTACAAAAGAAAGCACAAAGCGCCACTTGTATCTTTGTAGGTAATGCAGCCTTTGCGCAAAAAAACGCCTTCTTTGCGGCAGCTAAGCTTAATGAAAAACTTTTCTTCCAAGCACAAAAACTTATACAAAGCGGAAAAGAATCACCGCACTATCATTGGTGGGCTCAAGCTATGTATATGGATTGTTATTGGCAGCATGCGCAGTTACGCCATGTGGGATTTAATGCAGAACAAAGCGCTCAATTTCAGCGCGTGCATTGGCTACAACACTTTGCTCAAGAAAATGTAGCCATCTTTGGAGATACAAAGAACTGGCAAAGCTTACTGCCCACGCTCAAAGCCCATTGCTTTCATGCTGCGGTGGATTATTACACGGACTTGCCAAGCCTTTATGCAGCGGCAAACAGCGTGCTTAATGTTACATCCTTACTTTTGCCGACAGGCCTAACCCAAAGGCATTTTGATGTATGGGCAGCGGGGGGTTTTTTATGGACAAATCACACCAAGGGCTTGGATATATTTGCACAAGAGCTAGTAAAGCCCATAGCTTTTACCCGCGTTGAAGATATGAAAAAGGCCTTGCTCAGTATGCCCTATGGGCAAAAGCAAGACCTCAAAAAAGGCTGGCAAGAAGAGCTACGCACAAAGCATAGCTATGTCATGCGACTGAAAAAACTTTTAAACTCTATTGGCTAATAAATAGCCTTACGCATGCGCCATAAATGCGCCGCCGTAAGCAGTGCAAAAGCGCCGCCGGCCATATAGTGAGCTTTTTTATTGCCCACACCGCCGCTAAGCAAGGTCACCATAAAGGTGGAAATCATGCTGGCGTGAATAATTTTGCGCTTTTGCGCCTTAGTAAGCTTGGTGGGTAAGGCAAGAGGCTTGGAGCTCGCGGCGGCTGGGGTCTCTTCCTTGGCGCCATTTTCCTTAAGCCATTCTTCACCTTGGCTTAAAAGCACTTGAATTTCTTCATCGCTAATAAACTCGGCATCATAATGAATAAGCAAAGAGCCCGTAATGGCCTTATGCTCAATGCTTTGAATGCCATTCATTTCTAGCAAAAAAGTGCAAATTTCTTGCCCAATGGCGGCATCCTTCAAAGCAGGATGGCGCAAGCGAATACGCCCTTCAGTAAAAGAAACTATATAATCTTCTAACATCTTATACCTCGCTGCATGTATTTTCTACAAGGTCTTGGTCATGCACCACCGGCAAGTGCGGTCTGGTGGCATTGATAGTCACGCCCACTGTGGTCACATTATGCAAAACGGCAGATAAGGTGGGGGTAATAATGCCAAAAAGACTGGCCGCTAAAAAGGCAGAGTTCAAGCCCATATTGGCCACAAAATTGCCTTTAATGCGTTGCACAACCTTTTGCCCCAACTGACGTGCCACCACAAGCGATTGTAAATTACTTTCTAATAGCACCACATCAGCCACTTCTTTAGCTAAGTCGGTACCATCGCGCAAACTTACGCCCACATCGGCCATGGAAAGACCAGGCGCGTCATTGACGCCATCGCCCACCATAATAACCTTGCAGCCTTGAGCTTGCAAAGCTTGCACAATTTGTGCTTTGTCCACCGGTAAAATACCGGCATGAAATTCTGTAATGCCCAAATGGTCAGCCATATTTTTGGCAGCGCGTCTATCATCGCCTGTAAGCATAACCACACGCTTAATGCCGCTTTCTTTAAGCTGCTCAATAACGTCTGCTGCTTCGGGGCGCACGGTATCGCGTATGGCAATAATGCCGGCAATGGCTCCACCTTTAGCAAGGTATAACATGGAATAGCCCTGAGCTACAAGGCGTTCCACTTGCTCTTCCAAGGGGCTGATATCAATATTTTCATCATCACGTACATAGTGGCGACTGCCAAGCAATACACGCTCTCCGTGCAATTTGCTGGCAATACCATGAGCAACCACATATTCCACTTCGCCATGCTCTTCTTCGTGCATAAGATTTTGCAGCTCTGCCTCGCGCACAATGGCTCTAGCCACAGGGTGCGGAAAGTGCTCTTCCATACACGCAGCAAGGCGCAAAATTTCTTGCGGCGTACTGCCTTCACATGCCAGCACCTCAGCCACTTCAGGCTTGGCCTGGGTCAAAGTACCAGTCTTATCAAATACTATGGTGTCTGCTTCGGCAAGGGCTTCTAAAAAGACGCCGCCCTTAATAAGCACACCGCGGCTAGCAGCCTCGCGCATGGTGGCTAAAATGGCCAAAGGCGTAGCCAAACGCAATGCGCAAGAATAATCTACCAAAAGCACGGATGAGGCGCGGATAGGATCGCGCGTTACAAGATACACAAGGCCGGCCAATAAGAAGGTAAAGGGCACTGCGCCATCAGCCATGCGCAAGGCGCGGCTTTCTATATCAGCCTTTAAGCTTTGAGAATCTTCGATAAAATCTATAATTTTTTGCAGGCGCGTTTCAGAAGCTAAAGAGGTGGGACGCACCAAAATGGCGCCTTCTTCCACCACGGTGCCGGCATATACCGAGCACCCCGCATTGCGTACAACGCCTTGCGGTTCCCCTGTCATGGAAGATTGATTCACCACTGCTTCACCGCCCACCACAAGGCCATCTACCATGATGACGGCACCGGTGCGCACAATAACTTCATGCTCAAGGGTAAGCTGGCTAAAGGGAATACGTACCTCTGTATCGCCATCGCGCACCCAAACATTATCCACATCCAGCGCCAAGCTTTGCGCAAGCCCTTCGCGCGAATGGTGGCGCGTCCAAGATTCTAAGGCTTCACCAAGTCCTAAAAGGAAGGTGAGCATGCTTACGGTGGGATAATCGCGGCGCCATAAGGAAATACCAATGGCTGTTGCGTCTAAAAGCTCCACATTGATATGCCCCTTGCACAAGGATTTCAGCCCTTGTAACAAATGAGGAATGGCAGATCTAAGGCTGCAGATAATGCGCAACCAGGGCGGCATTAAGGGGCGCAATAAAATGTAACGTACGATGGGCCATAATAAGGGGAATTTACCCATTTTTTCTGGCAAGGCCACCGCATGGCTTACTAAGGCTAAGGTGGAAGAACGCGTACAAACCGGCGGCGTTGTATCTTCTACCTGTAAAAACTCTAAGGCTTTAGCGCGCGACTTTGCGCTGGAATACCAAAAAAGCACCGAACCACTACGCGGATTGATACTTATTTCTTGTATACCTTCTATGCCTTCAAGAGCGGTCTGCCACTGCTGGGCAGTACGTTTGGAAAGAGGACAAAGGGAACGCGCACGCAATCTGCCTACGCTTCCTTGAATTTCATGAACAATAGTACACTGCATGACGTTCCCTCAAAAAACCTAGGCTTCGGCCTTTTCTTGTGTAGCTTTACGCTTTTCAGAAGTATTTTGGGCTTCTGCCACTAAATCCTCTACAGTTTCTTTCAAGGTTTCTACCTTGCCCATAACGCAATCTTTGGCATCCATGCCACGGCTAAGTAAATCTGCTGCCATAGGACGAAATGCAGAGTTCCCACTTAAGGCTTGCTTTGCCATGGCACCAACGACCACACCACCTAAAAATACCAAACCGAAACGTAAAAATCCTTGCATATACTACTCCTTTTTGTATTCCCCATGAGGGAAAAATATAATGTTCTTTCAGCATATCTAACACGGAAAAAGACTTTTGCAAGCCTCCTTATATGTTAAAACGCTTAAGAATGATTGGCGTTTTCATTTACCTAGAGCATTTTACTAGGGATAGCAAGCTTTTTTTGAACTTAAACTTCAATTTTACGCCTTATTTACATATTTCTATAAAAATTTTTTCCTATAATATTTACCTATTATAAAAACACAAAGGAGATATTAAGCAATAATTAACATGTAAAACATATGGTTATTCTGAATGTTAATTTCATTGAAGAATTTTACATTACCTCATAATTTCTTGCTGCCATCGCAAATGCCCATAATAAGCCTGTCCCAAAGAAATACCGCCATCATTGGGGGGAATATCTTTAGCGCGTAATACAGTGAATCCATATTTCTGCAAGCTCATAGACAAAAGACTGTGAAAAGTGGTATTTTGCATAACACCGCCGCAAAGCACCATATTTTGTATGGGCTTTGCGTATTCCTGCGACGCCTTATGTGCCATATAAGCACAATTTGCTGCCAAAGCATGATGAAAAAAGGCAGCAGCAGCGCCCACACCTTGGTCAGCATGCACACGTAAAGTTTGCACAAAAATTTCTTGCGCCCCCACTTGCCACAAATCGCCCTCTTTGCGTACAGCATTATACAGCGTGCTTACATCAAAAATAGATCCTGAGGTATAGAGGTTTTTATCTTGAGCATATTCAAGACGTATGGCCGCTTGCCCCTCATGGCTGGTCGTGTCACATAAGCCCAGAGCCGCAGAAACAGCATCAAAAAGGCGCCCTACGCTGGACGTTAAGGGTGAGCGAATGTTTTTTTCCAGCATTTCCAACACGGCAGGCGCCATGGGGTATTTTTGCACCAGCTCCTGCTCAAAATCCGTTCCCTTAGCCAAGGCTATGGCCATGCGCCACGGCTCGCGTATGGCTTGCTCCCCTCCTGGCATAGCAAAGAGGCTAAGGCGCCCAAGCCTGCTATGGGTGGCACCATCTATGTAGAGCAATTCGCCGCCCCATATGGTGCCATCCAGTCCATAGCCTGTACCATCAAGGCTTAAGGCTAGGCAAGGCTGCGGCATACTTTCTTGCTCGGCCAATACGGCATAGGCATGGGCAAAATGGTGCTGCAAAGGGTATTTTACAATGCCGCGCTCTTGTGCCAGCTCCTCAGCCACACGCGTGGAAAGAAAATCAGGATGGGCATCATGCACAAGCACTTGCCCCTGCACTCGGAGGAGCATTTCTGTATGGCTTAGCACTTGACGGTAAAAATCTAAGCTTTCCAGATTTTGCAAATCCCCCACATGCTGCGATACAAAGGCTTTGCCTTGACGCGTAAGGCAAAGGGTATTTTTGAGCTCTGCCCCCATGGCCAATACGCAAGGCGCTGCATCGCCATCTATGGCTAAGCTTATGGGACGCGGCACATAACCTCTGGCGCGGCGCAAAAATACCGTATGCTCTTCTTCTCCTATACTGTGCACGGCGCATACAGAATCGTCATTGCGTACCAATATATCGCGATCATGCAACAAAAACACCTCTGCCACCGAGCATAAATTGGCTACAGCTTCCCTATTGCCTAGGCAAATGGGATTACCTGCCGCGTTGCCTGAAGTCATAACCAAGGCCAAGGGATATTGCGCCATGGCGTTTTTGCGCAAGTGCTGAAATAAAGCCATGTGCAAGGGGGTATAGGGTAAAACAAGGCCTATGGTATCTGTATCGGGAGCTAATATAGAAGGTAATATATTCTTACGTTTACAGAGTACTATGGGCTTTTCTTTGCTGCATAAAAGAGCTTCTTCTGCCGGGCTAATATGCGCAAAAGCATGAGCACTTTGTATATTCTCCACCATAACCGCAAAGGGTTTATGAGGGCGAGATTTATATTTTCGCAAGCGCGCAATGACCTCTTCATTAAGGGCATCACAGGCCAAATGAAAACCACCAAGCCCTTTCACGGCGGCAATACGCCCTTGCTGTAAGGCGAGGCTGAGGGCGCGTAAGGCTTCTTGCCCTTTGCCCTGTTCTGCCACTGTATGCCATGCGGTATCCGGCAAATACCCAGCGCTATCTTTTTCCACATACCAAAGCTTTGGCCCGCACACAGGGCAAGCATTGGGCTGAGCATGGAAGCGCCTATTAAGAGGATCGTCATATTCCGCCTGACAGGCAGCACAGAGTGGAAAGCAGGCCATGGATGTGGTGGCTCTATCATAGGGAATACTATGGGTAATGGTATAGCGCGGCCCGCAATTGGTGCAATTGGTGAAGGGATACATATAGCGTCTATTATCTTCTTGCAGCATATCCTCTTCACATTGAGCGCACATGGCCACATCAGAGCTTATAAGCACGCTATGGGCACCGGCTTCTGCCCCTTGGCTATGAATAATAATAAAGTTTTCTTCCTGCCCTTGCGGCGCCATGGGGCTTTGGGAAAAAGCACTGAGCTGCGCCAAAGGGGGAAGTTTATCTTGAATATCTTGGGCAAAGCTTTGCAATGCAGCTTCTGCCCCTTGCACCTCTATATAGACTCCCTGCGCTGTATTGCATACATGCCCGGTGAGGCCATATTCCAAGGCTAAACGATAGATAAAAGGGCGAAATCCCACCCCTTGCACTTGGCCTTGAGCCACAATTTGCTTGCGGGCAAGGTTTGCATAAGAGGTATGCTCCGAATCTGCCTTCTCGGTGGAAGGTGTTGCTGTAAAAGATGTAGTAGACATATTTTAACCATAGCAAATCTTCTTCACAGCGTCTAACTATTCCCACGCCATTTTGCCCCTTGCTACGCTTTTAAAGCTGTATTCACACCTTGCCTAGAGCGGCACAAGTGTTTATTGTTCTGTGTTGCACAAAAATTACATTTAAAAAGGCAAAGAAATATATATGGAAGAAAGATCTCAAGAAAAAACACAGCAAGAAGCCCCCTCCCACAGCTCGCGCATGGCCGACATTTTACAAGATAAGCAGCATAAAGAATTACTTTTTTACTTATCCATAGCCATTTTCTTTTTAGAACTCATCGTGGGCGGTGTGGCATTTTTTTATGGTATTATCCACGCCATACCCGGAGAAAATGGCGGGCCGCCTCAATTTCAATTCCCTTGGCTCACCTATGGTATAGCCGCCATAGTGGCACCGGCAGCCCTCTTACTTATAGTACATATGGCTGGCGTAGGGCTTTTCCGCTCCATGCAGAAAAAAAGCCCCGAAGAGGAAGAGGCTTGGCGCGAAAACCTGCCGCATCGCTTACAAAAAGTCTATACCATCATTCAAGGCGCCCCCACCATTGTGCTTTTCTTAGGGGTTATTTTATTGGGTGTGGCACTTTTTTATGTGGACGGCGCCATTGGTATAGTTATGAGCATGGGCAGAGCACTAGCACCCTACTGGCCATGGATTTTGGGCGGAGGCCTTGGCGCCATTTGCTTTATTTACACAGGCAAAGCCTATTTTGCCTATCGCACCAAACGCATGGAACAAGAGTACGCCTTTAGGCGCGAAGTTTTTGAGCGCACTGGGCAAATACTTGTGGATAGAGGCACGGTGCAATTGCCACTAGCCTATGATGTGAGCCAAGCAGAACCCATGGCACTGCATGGCAATGCTGTTACTGTAGAGGCCTTACCCACAGGGACAAAGCCAGCAGATACTGTGGCAAATACTGTAGATGCAGAACACATTGTGGACATTGTTGCGCCTGTTGTGGATAAAGACAATAACGCGCAAGATGTAGAAATTATAGAAGATAAAGAAGAAAAGAAAGCTTAAGGAATATCCTGAAATCTTCCCGATTCAAGCGCGTCGACCTCAGAGATTCGGAAAGATTTTTTAAGCAATAAGCGAGCGATGAAGCGGAGCGCAATTGCTCAGCAGCTTAAAAAACTTTCGCGAATCTTACTTTTCAAGTTAAATAAGATTGTCGAAACCACTCATTGCATCCAAGGGCAAAAACTTATGGCCGCATGGCTTAGGTTTTCGCCCTTTTTTCGTGCATACAGGCATAGACTAGGCTCCACGCTTACATCATGCGCCGCATCTTTTTGGGCTGCCAACAGCACCCAACGCGCCTTTTTTTCCGGCCTGCTATGCACCGCAAGCATGGAGCGTAGCCCAAAGCCGTGCTTTTGCAGGGCAAAGCTCATATCCAGCATATGCTCTGCTGCATAAATACTAAAAAACCACCCATGATGGCGTAGCAAGCGCTTAGCCGCGCCACAAAAAATATCCGCCACACCGGCCTGCTCTTGTTGCAAAGCGTCTTGATGTAAGGCCAAAGCTCTGGAGGCATTCTTACTCACGCGACCCTTTTTATAATACGGCGGATTAGCCATCACACAGGCAAGCCCCGTAAAGCTATGCTCAGCACACAGAGTAGCCAAGATTTTTTTTTGCGCCAAGTCCACCTGAGCAAAATGCAACATATCTTGCATGCCTTCTTCTTGACAAAGTTGTATGGCGCGCACCAAGGCTTGTTCTTGTACATCTATGCCCAGCGCCGTCACTTCCTTGCCATGCCCTTTTTGCAAGGCCTTGGCCAATACGCGCATGGCAAGAGCCTCCCCACAACCCAACTCGGCAAAGCGCGTGGTCTTGGGGGCGTGGCGGCGTACATAGGCTGCCAAAAGAAGAGCATCCGTACCGGAACGAAAAGAAGCATCATGAGCTGTCATAAAAATCTCGCTTTATTTATGAACTTTTTTATCTCAAAACGAATATTGCTATATAGAAAAACTATTGACAAAAAGAAATTTCTATATATTTTATTGCATATAAAATTTTAGGAGAATATCTATGTCTTTTAGCGCACATACAAGCCAAATGAAAAAAATTTGTGCTCATTTGCATCCCCTTATGCAGGCAAATACCACAGAACATCATGTTCACGCTCTGTTAGAATATATTTGCGCTAACGAGGCTCTTTTTGAAGCGAGTATAAGCAAAAACAGCCCTTTTTATGCAGAGTTTTTCACCCATATTTGCGCAGATAGCGTTCACCCAGAATTATGCTTTGAACTTTTGGAATGCTTGATTATCTTTTGCCGTGAGCGCCAATTATGCACCCATACGCAAAATATTTCCGCCGCCGAAAAAGAGCTTTTAGATTTTTACGAACAAAGCCAGCATTGGAAAGAAAGCGAGCATACCTTGGTATATGAATGGTATTGGCGCACTTTACCCGGGCAGTACGGGCACCCTATTCAAGCTTAACAGATTTTGAGCCAAGCTTTAAGCCAGCCCATTAAGCCAATCCATTAAGCCGGACTGTTTTTGTGGCGCATAACCCACAAGCTTTGCAAAAGCACCGATACAATAATACACGCAAGCCCCAAATAAAAAGAATAATTAACCTCGCGAGCTTCGCCCATAAAGGCCATGGCTATGGCTATGCTATACACAGGTTCAAGGTTATAGCTTAAGTTTACCGTAAAAGCCGAAATATGCTGTAAGCTTTCAATAAGCAAATAGGTCATGCCCATGGTGCAGGCTATGGCCAAAACAAGCAGCATGGCGGTATCGCTGAGACTTGGCACCAAATAGGTGATGGAAAAGTAATCAATATACCAGGGTAAAAGCAAGGTTAGGAAAGCCACACCGCCGCCCATTTGATATAAAAGCGTAGTGCCGGGCTTATAATCATGGCAAAGTTTACGTATACTTATGGTATATAAAGCAGAAAGCAGCGCCGCAATAACGCCTATGATAATGCCCAGTCTATAACGCACATCAAAAGAAAAAATCAGCATTACCCCCAGCACCGTAAGCATACTATAGGCAAACTCACGCCAAGAAAAACGCGTTTTCATAAACACCGGCTCTAAAAGCGCGGTAAAAAAGCCCACTAAGGAAAAACACACTACCCCAATGGACACATTGGATAGCTTAATACTGCCGTAAAAAAAGAGCCAATGCAGACAAATAAGCACACCGGTAAAGGCGATTTTTGCCATATCTTTAAGGGGAAGTATTTCTAATTTTCCGCGCCAGAGCACAAAAATTCCAAAAACAGCAAAGGTAAAAAACATGCGATACCACACCAGCATGCCTTCGCTCATGGTGATAAGCTTACCCAAAATACCGGTAAAGCCCGCAAGAATAATAGAAATATGTAGCTGTGTAAAAGCTTTAGCTGTGGTGGAAAGCATGGAAGATACCTCTATGGATTATGAAAGCAGGGCTTTTAGTTTTGTTTATCAAATACAACTTGTTCTGACGAAGTTTCTTCTGATACCTCTTGTTCCGCCGCTGCTTTTTCTGAATCAACTTTTTCTTGGGCTGCCTTTTCTTGCGCTGCTTTCTCAGCCGCTATTTTTGCTGCTGCAGCCTTTTCTTTTAAATCTTTCTTAAAGGCTTCATAAGATTTTTCGGCATCTTCTCCCAAATAAGGATAAGCACGCGCGCCGCCTTCAAAAACCTTGGCATTCTCATCTAAAATACGCAGAGAATACACCGTGCTTTTATATTTTTCACAATGCCCCATGACAGTGACTGCGCTAAAATAAGGCCCCACATGAACCAAACGTGTCACCGCCGGCATATCGGTATTGTGTTTTAGGTCAAAAGTCATACCGCCGTCCACATCGCGACCATTTTTTCCTTGTAAATTTTGGTAAAAAGAAATGACCATTTCGCGAAAGGGCACATTTTGGTGCGGCACAACCATAGCAGACAAAGCGCAAAGCCTTTGCGGATGACTAAGCACAACAAGACTTTCTTCTTTATACACCGTCCATTGATGCGGTATATCTATGCTAAAATTCTCAAAAGATTGACCTTGTGCATGAGCGCCTAGATCTTTTGGAGCGCAATGCGCGCTTGCGCTCCAGATAAAGCACAAGAGCAAGCCCATCGCCATAGCGCCAAAGGCTTGCTCCTTGCCATATAGTACTTTATTTTTCAGTAGCATTACTTATTTTTTTTATCTTGCATGGCTTCAGGCCAAAGCTCACCAGCCATTTCACGCAATTTAAATTTTTGAATTTTGCCACTACCTGTAAGCGGGTAAGCTTCTACCGTGGTTATATAGCGCGGCACTTTATACCAAGAAATTTTACCCCGGCAAAAATCGCGTACATCTTCCGGTAAAACCTCATGGCCAGGTTTTTCTATAATAAATGCACCTACTTCTTCGCCATATTTGTAGCTGGGTACACCCACAACCTGCACATCAAGCACGCCTTCCATGCCCATAAGATATTCTTCAATTTCACGCGGATACACATTTTCTCCGCCGCGAATAATCATATCCTTAATACGGCCTGTCACCACCACATAGCCATCTTCATCCATGGTGCCAAGGTCACCAGAATGCAGCCAACCATCGGCCGTGATGGCCTTGGCTGTTTCTTCGGGCATATTATAATAGCCCTTCATAACATTGTAGCCGCGGCAAAGAATTTCCCCTTGTTCACCGCGGGGCAATTCCTCGCAGGTATCAGGATCTGCCACAATAACTTCAATACCAGGCATGGCACAGCCCACGGTGGAGCAGCGCGAAGCTAAGGAATCCGTCACATCAGATTGCGTCATCACCGGCGAAGCTTCCGTTAAGCCATAGCAAATGGTAATATCTTTTAAATACATCTCTTCGGTAACTCGGCGCATGAGCGGCTCTGGGCAAACTGAACCGGCCATAACACCTGTACGTAAAGAAGACATATCAAAACGCGAAAACATTTTATGCTCAAGGGCGGCAATGAACATGGTGGGCACGCCGTACACGGCGGTGCAGCGCTCACTTTCTATGGCTTCCAGCATATGCAAAGGATTAAAGTTTTCTAAAATAATCATGGCCGTACCATGGTTCACACAAGCAGCCACACCCAACACACAGCCAAAGCAGTGAAATAAAGGAACTGTGAGGCAAAGGCGATCTTTTTCCGTAAAGCCTTGGTGCGCACCAATCCAATAGCCATTAAGGCCAATGCCCACATGGGTAAGCATCACACCCTTGGGAAAGCCCGTGGTGCCCGAGGTGTATTGCATATTGATAACATCCCAAGGGTCAAGCTGAGCCTGCCTGTCCTTATATTCTTCGTCTAAGGTCATGACACTCATGGCGCGAAGTTCCGGTATGGAATACATGCCACGATGTTTTTCATGCCCTAAAAAGAAAATACGGCGCAAATGGGGGAAGGTGCTGGAAGCAAAATGGTCGCGGCTTTGCGTGCGTAATTCCGGCGCAATTTTATACAAAGTTTGTACAAAATCATGATCGCGCAAACCGTCCACAATAAAAAGGTTTTCGCATTCAGAATGCTTCAGCAAATATTCTAGCTCATGCTCGCGATAATTAGTATTTACCGTGATAAGAATGGCGCCAATTTTTGCCGTGGCAAATTGCAAGGCCACCCAATAAGGCACATTGCTGGCCCATACGGCCACTTTTTCGCCCTTTTTCACGCCAAGAGCCATGAGCCCCTTGGCCAATTCGTCTACGGTTTTTCCAAATTCTTTATAACTTTGGCGATACTCTCTATCCACATAGACCACAGCATCATTATCGGGAAAGCGTTCAATGGCTTCGTCTAAAAGCTGTCCTAGAGTTTTTTCCCGCAGTTCAAAAAGCTTTTGTCTTTCTGCTACTTTATTCATAGTAATTCCGCACTAAGGATGATAGGTTACGGCCAAAATCTGCGCCGGAGCATCACCATGGGCGCCCACATAATGCGGCACGATGGAATTATAATAAATGCTTTGTCCTGCTTGTAAAATATGTGTTTCGCGGCCATACACCACTTTTAATTCACCGCTCAGCACTAACATAAATTCTTCCCCTTGGTGAGAAGAGGTTTTTTGTTCCTTAGCTTGCTCTTCGGCAGAAAGGGGCGCAATGGTAATATGAAAAGGCTCCATATTGCGATCCGTTTTGCCCTTACCCAAGGAAACATAAGAATAGCTCACATTTTGGGTGCGGCAATTTTGTATGGCCACATCGGGATCTGTTTGGTCCAGACTAGAAATAATGGGATCGCTGCTATTTTCGTCATCCAAAAAAGTGCCCAAACGTAAACCAAGGGCATGCGCAATCTTTTGCATGGGGCCAATGCTGGGGTAAACATTATTTTCTTCAAGACCTTGCAAAAAACTTAAGCTTAAGCCTGTTTCTGCTGACAAAGTTTCCAAGCTTTTTTCACGAGCTTCGCGAAAAGCTTTAATTCTTTTACCCAATTTATTTTCTGTAGCCATTTGAACCTCCATGCTCAAGGGTAGTATTTGTAAGCGAGTAACACTACATGATGAACCATTATCAAGTGCTTCCAGAATAGGCAAGCTCTTGTAAGGCAAAGAACGCCATTTTTAAGCTTTTATTTTCTGCACACTGCCACACTAAGCCCTTTACCCCAGCAAAAATACCCACAAAAGAACACTGGATAAACATCATAGAAAACAGTATGGTGCGTGAAGCAGTATTTTGACAGCGCCTAAAAAAGTCTTATCTATGATTTCAAGGCGTATTTTTGCGCACATTTTGGAGGATTTGTATGCACGTTTTAGTTACGGGAGCAGCAGGCTTTATCGGCCATCAATTATCTTTACGTCTTTTAAGCCTTGGACATAGCGTGGTTGGCATTGATAATCTTAATGATTATTACGATGTAAACCTAAAAAAAGCGCGCCTAGCAGAGCTGGAGCCTTTAGATAATTTCCGCTTTGTTTTTGGTGACTTGGCCGACAATGCCTTTATGGATAACCTTTTCGAAACAGAAAATTTTAGCCATGTGGCGCATTTAGCTGCTCAAGCCGGCGTGCGTTATAGCATAGAAAATCCTCGTTCCTATATACAATCTAACCTTGTGGGCTTTGGCAATATTTTAGAAGGTTGCCGCCATACACAAGTGAAGCATTTGGTCTATGCTTCGTCCAGCTCAGTCTATGGCCTCAATGGCAAGCGCCCCTATGCAGAGGAGCACCCTGTCAACCATCCTGTAAGTTTGTACGCTGCTTCTAAAAAAAGCAATGAGCTAATGGCGCATTCTTACAGTCATCTTTACCATTTACCCACCACGGGTTTGCGCTTTTTCACTGTCTATGGCCCATGGAATCGCCCCGATATGGCTTTACACCTTTTTGCCACAGCCATTGTGCAAGGTAAGCCCATCAATGTTTTTAACAATGGACAAATGCAACGCGATTTCACCTATATAGATGATATTGTAGAAGGCGTCGTGCGCACCTTAGAGCTTCCTGCCACAGCAGATGACGCATGGGATGCACAAAACCCTGCCCCCGATACCAGCCCTGCCCCTTGGCGTATTTATAATATTGGCAATAATAATACGGTGGCCTTGGGCGATTTCATTAGCATTTTAGAAAAAAGCCTTGGCATGACTGCCATTAAAAATTACATGCCCATGCAGCCCGGTGATGTGGTTTCCACCCATGCTTCGGTGGATAATCTCACCAAGCTTACGGGCTTTTCCCCTTGTACTCCGCTAGAAGAAGGTATTGACCGCTTTGTGGCTTGGTACAAAAACTATTACAAAATCTAATTATGGGGGAGCCTTGCTCCCCACGAGCACCTTATGACAACACAAGTTGAAATCCTTGCCCCTGCCGGCGATAGTCAATGTTTTTTGGCGGCTCTTGCCGCCGGCGCCGATGCCATTTATGTGGGACTTAAACACTTTTCTGCACGTATGCAGGCCGAAAACTTTGGCGCTGGCGAGCTTTCTCGTCTGGTAGACCTTGCCCATGAGCAAAATACACGCGTTTATGTGGCCATGAACACCCTGCTTAAGCCCGACGATATGGACAGCGCCTATAATCTTGTATCGCGCCTAAACAAACAAGTGGGCGCCGATGCCATTATTGTGCAGGACACAGGCTTTGTGAACCTTGCGCGTCAGGCCGGCTTTGAGGGGGAAGTGCACCTTTCTACCCTTGCCAATATCACCCACCCTTCTGGCCTTGTGGCGGCGCAGAAATTGGGCGCTAGCCGCGTTATTTTACCGCGCGAGCTGAGCATTGATGAAATTCGCGCCATGGGTGAAGCCTGCCCTGAGGGCCTTGAGCTGGAAACCTTTGTGCACGGCGCTTTGTGTTTTTGTGTGTCCGGTCGCTGTTATTGGTCTAGCTATATGGGCGGTAAAAGTGGCCTGCGTGGTCGCTGTGTGCAGCCTTGCCGCCGTATTTATAAGCAAGGCGGACACAATTTAGCCAAACAATTTACCAAGCTGGAAGAAGAAGCCAGTCGCCATAAGGTAAAAGAAAATAGGGGCAAGCCACTTGCCGGCGGTCGCGCTGCGCAACGCGGTAACGATAGAGGGCAAAGACCCAATCGCGTGGGTAAGGAGCATAGCGGACGCTATTTCTCTTGTCTTGACCTCTCCATAGACGTACTGGCCAAAACTTTATTAGATGTGCCTAACTTACGCTCTTGGAAGATTGAAGGGCGTAAAAAAGGACCGCATTATGTTTACCATGTGGTGTCCGCCTATAAGCTTTTGCGCGATAATCCCGGCGATTCCAAAGCCAAGAAAATGGCCGCAGATTATTTGGAATTGGCCTTGGGACGCCCTGCCACCAAGGCGCGTTTCTTGCCACAAAAAAATAATATCCCCACCGATCCCAATGCCTCCACCTCTTCGGGCTTACTTATTGGTAAGGTGGCCATTGAAGAGGGCGGTCAGGCCATTGTAAAGCCTTATCGTGAGCTTTTACCGCAAGATTACTTGCGCATTGGCGTGGAAGATCAAAGCTTTCACTCCACCCTTTCTGTAACGCGTCGCATTCCCAAGGCCGGAACCTTGGCCTTGCGCGTGCCTAAGCATAAAACGCCCAAGGCCGGTACTGCGGTATTCCTTATTGACCGCCGCGAGCCAGAATTAGTGCAAACCTTAAAGCAATGGCAACAAAAGCTGAATGCCCATAAAGGACGCCCCAGTGCTGCCCAGCATATAGGTCGTGACCGTCCTGTGTTTGAACCTGCTCAGCGCGAAAAAAGGCGCCCAGACTTAACCCTACGCTCTGCCCTGCCCCAAGGACGCGAAACACGCGGCGCCAAAGGCGGACATATGGCTCTTTGGCTTTCACCCAAGGCCGCAGAGCTTTCGCGCACCATTGTGCCGCGCGTGTGCTGGTGGTTACCCCCAGTGATTTGGCCAGAAGAAGAAAAGGGCTATAAGCGCCTTATAGAGCAAATGTGCCGCAACGGCGCCACGCAATTTGTGTGCAATGCCCCATGGCAAATTGAGCTTTTTAGCAAAAGAGAAGGGCTCGATCTTATGGCCGGCCCCTTTTGTAATGTGGCCAATGTGGCGCACATTAGCGTGCTTAAGGACATGGGCTTTTCTTTAGCCTTTGTAAGCCCTGAGCTGCCCGGTGAAGATTTACTCAACCTACCGCAAGTAAGCCCCTTACCCTTGGGCTTTGTGTTGGAAGGCTTTTGGCCTGTGGGTATTGCTCGCTTTGGCCTCTTAGGCGTTAAAGCCAATGAGCCTTTTATGAGCCCCAAGGGAGAAATCTTCTGGGCACGCAATTATGGCAGTAATGTATGGCTTTACCCTGCATGGCCGCTGAACTTTACGGAAAAGCGCAATGCACTGGAAAATGCCGGCTATAATATGTTTGTACGTGTGGTAGAACATGTACCGCAAAACTTGCCTGTATTGCGCCGTGATGGGCTGTTTAACTGGGACGGCGAATTACTTTAAGCCAGTACGCTGAAAATGAGCAATGTGCTTCGTCAGACTTGTTTTTTGCTACGGTCATGTATGTCTCTATACACTCCCTTCGCAAAAAACGGCGTCTTCCTTGCATCTTACCCATTTTGAGCATACTGGATTTGTCCTGTTTTTAAATGAATACTTAAAAGTCTACATATTTTTTACAACTTTAAAATACAAGGAAAAGAACTTTTTTCGCAAATTTCAGCTGCGCAAAAATCTTTATTACAAAGACAAAGCGTAGCCGCAATGAAAGTTTTTTGGAAAAGGGGTCTGGGGAAAGAACCTTTTTTTTAAAAAAGGTTTTTCCCCAGTAGACTTTGTCAACAATCTGTGTCGTACAGGACATACGACCAAAAGTCATCTTAAGGAATACTATGAGCTTATTAGGTAATATTATTTGGTTTGTACTTGGCGGGGTCTTTATGGGGCTTATGTGGTGGATTTTTGGCGTGCTGGCCTTTATTTCCATCATTGGTATTCCCTTTGGTCGTGCCTGCTTTGTTATGGGCTCTTTTGCCTTCTTTCCTTTTGGTAAGGTCATTATCGAGCGCGATACCCTTACCGGTAAAGAAGATGTGGGTACCGGCGCCCTAGGCCTTGTGGGGAATATTATATGGTTTATCTTTGCAGGTCTCTGGATTGCCTTGGGGCATTTAGCCTCAGCACTGGCTTGCGCCATTACCATTATTGGTATTCCCTTTGCGTGGCAGCATATTAAATTGGCCGCTTTGGCCATTAGTCCCATTGGCAAAACGGTGGTTCCCACTGCTGTGGGCGCCGCGGCGCAGCAAAAAGCCGCAGAAGCCTTTGTGGATAAAATGCGCCAATAATGGTGCTGTAACAATGCCATAGAAATATAAAAAAAGGGGAATGCCTAAGCACTCCCCTTTTTTATTAAATAATTATTTTCTACTATGCCATGGCCGATTGCGCCACAAGCACGGTTACTTGTACATTATCTTCGGTAAGTACATCAAAGCTTCTATAGTCAACACCTGCAATGTCCACTGTGGCTTGTGGTGCTTGCGCTTCATCAAAACTTACCTTGTTTGCATTTTGCGTCATACCAAGGTTTTGTAACAGAGCATCAGAAGACATACCTTTGAGCATGTCATCAGAAGCACCCAATACGTACATTTCTATACTGCTATTATCCGAAGCAGCAATATATCCTATATTATTGAGTGAATCCACTCCAGCCAAGAGAATGTCTATACCATCGCCACCATCAGCTTTAGCAGAGAAAATATCATCAAAGGCAATATTTCCCAAAACAATAACATCATCGCCTGTGCCGCCACTAATAGTAGAATCTTCTAGGTCACCAAAGAGAACATCATCACCAGCACCGCCATAGAGCCAATCATTACCGCCACTACCTGTAATGGTATCATCTCCGGCTCCGGCATAAAAGACGCCTCCACCATCCACGGTAAACTTATCAGCATCATTGGTTGCTATGTAAATATCGGATCCGCTAACAGTGTCATCCTTAAGTAATACAGAAATCTTTTTTTCAAATACGCTACCATCGGGCGCTGTTTCTTTCACGGTAAATTGCATATCATTGGGGACATCATTGATTGCATTCATGCTAACAGTGAATTTTACCGCATCCCCTTGCTGCTCCAATTGCACAGATCCATGTTTTGTGGTTCCTTCGTGAATTTCATAATACCCCGCTGTAGTTGTTTCTACCAAGGTATAGGCCGCATTGGTTAAGCTAAGCGCCACATCAGATAAGAGCAAACCGTGGTCGCTTGTGAAGGTTCCTACTGCCACTGCAGGCAAGTAAGCTGCATCAAAATGCCCATCGGTTACGCTAATGGTACTTGCATAGGTAGGCGCTGGTACCACAGAGGAATTAGGCACGCTGGGTACAGAACTACTTTCTGCAAGGCTTGGAATAAATGTTTCAAATGCTAGAGTCGAAGCGCCAAGGCTTAACGGAAGATTTTCTTCTGCGTTGTCAGCCAATAAACTGGCTAACGATGTGACGTTAGAAGAAGCATCATCTTCCTCTCCATCACTTGCCTCTTCGCTCACAAGAACATTTTCTTCCTGTACTTCTGCGGCTTTTTCCATGGCTAGGCTAGAACCGCCGCTTTTGGGCGCAGGCTGCGGCGTGTTTTCCCCTTGCTCAGTATCTGTGCCTGTTTCAGCAGCTATTTGCTCAAAAAACTCTTCTCCCGATAATTCCTTACCATTGACCACAAAGGAAGGTGCTCCTTGGCCGGAAACGCTCGCATAAGCGCCGCTCACAGTAACGGTGCTGCCTTGACCAAAGTCCACCACCAAATCATCACCTTGGCGTGTAATCTTGGCTTCATTCTCAGAAAAATCCAGTAAAAATCTATTGTCAGCTGTGGGTGTTATGACCACAGAAGAACCATCTTTGGGTTTTGAAATACTAACGTCAGCCATAATCCCCTCCATTATGCTTGGACTAGCGTAAATGTACGCATGGTAAAAAAACGTGCAATCAAAGAAAAGCCCAAAATGCATGTAAAAATTCTAAAACACCATGGACGAATACAGAATCGCTGGGGCAATTTTTCCCAGTAAATACGGAATAAGAAATGCTACACAAGCTTACTAAAAAAAGCAGCTGTACTTTCCCTGTATAATATTTCATTTTATAAGTCAACATAAAAAGGGTTTTTTGCTTATTTTCTTTTTTCTAAAAAAAACATAGTAAAGCAGTAACTTATATTTTACTTCAATAAAAAGTTTCTTACTGACAAAAAAAGAGGGAAAGCTGTGTAAGCCCTCCCTCTTTAGATTTATATAAAAAAACTTAATTTCGCTTCAGCTCCATGGCTTTTTGCAACATGGCATCAGCGGTGGTTACCACCTTGCTATTACTCTGGAAACCGCGCTGGGTAATAATCATATTTACCATTTCCGCAGACATGTCCACATTGGAGCCTTCGGTATAATTGGAAATAATATCAGCATAGTTTTCTGTGCCGGCCTTGCCAAGTTCTGCAGGGCCAGATTCCGGCGTGGCAGAATATAAATTACCGCCCTCACGGCGTAGGCCATCTTGGCTGGTAAAGCGCGCCACAGGAATCTCATACAAAACAGCATCTTGATTATTACTATAGGAGCCTAAAATCTCTCCATTGGTGCCAATGGTAATATTGGTTACAAAGCCTTCTGTATAACCATCTTGCTCATTTAAGTGCATGCTATTACTACCGGAAAAAGCCGTAGTAGCATTGCCTGTGAGGGTAGAATTGGCTGTGGAACCCAGCATGGTTCTGTCTGTACCCACCGCCGCCGCTGTGGCCGCCACATTTTGCATATTTCCTGTAAGGCCAAAATCCAGACCTATGCTTTGTCCATTATAAGTAAAAACACCCTGCCCACTACCATTGGTAGAAGCTTGCACCCAATTATTAAGATCAGAAGTATCCCCTGTGGGCGTAAAGTAGCTCACACCCATAAGATTCCCTGCAGAGTCAAAGGTCATGGTGCCGGAAAGTAGGGCTTGACCCTCGGCATTATGCTCACTGGCATTGGCCGCCACCACAAATTCCATCACGCTGTCCGGATCTGCCGAAGGCGCTCCATCCACATACAATGTTAAGTCGTGGGAATTACCTTCAGCGTCATACACACGTATGGGCTGGGTGTAGCTATATAAATCTTCCGACAATGGAGGATTAGAAGTGCCGTCATAACTTTTAGCCAAGGTGAAGTAAGGATCTGTAGTGCTGGCAGAATTATCTTCTATTTTACCAAGGTTAAAGCCAAGGCTTACCTCTGTGGTTGCTTTGGCAGGCATGGTGTCAAATTGATCTACCTGTATGGGCTCAAGAGCGCCCCTATTGCCTTCTAAGTCCACCGAATATCCCATGAGATTGCTGCCATCTGGGAGGGTTAAATAGCTTTCTTCATTAAAATTAAAGTTTCCAGCACGGGTGTACATGGTATCGCCGTCCACCGTTTGCACCTGAAAAAAACCATCGCCGCTTAAGGCTAGGTCGGTAACGGAGCTGCCAAGCTCAAAAGAACCTTGCGTAAAAATAGTTCGAATATCACTTACTTGAACGCCCATACCCACTTGGTCTAGGGCTACGTAGGATTGTTCGTTACCATTCCACGAATTGCCGGTATTCCCTTCAGATTTATAGATAAGATCTGCGTATTGTATATTTTGTTGCTTATAGCCAATGGTGCTTACATTGGCCAAGTTCTGAGACACAACATTCATGCCCTCAGATAAACTTTTCATGCCCGTTGCACCGATATAAAGAGAACTCATCATAGGCTATCCCTCACAAATAATAGAGCAGGGAAAAAACTTCCCAAATAGCTCTTAGGGTCGAGATTTCACGGCAGTATTTTTGCCCCAAAGGCTAAAATACATAGCATAAGGGAAAAAGCTTCCCCATTTCTATCTCGCTGCCTATATCTAGCAGATATCGTGCCAAAAAAAAGCAGCTCTCATAAATCATAAGAACTGCTTTTCACATTGTGATAAAGAAATTTAAGGTTTTCTAAAAGGCTCCATGCCCCCGCAAGGCCACGGGAATGGTACGCATAAGTATCCACAAATCCATCCACACCGACCAATTGGTTACGTAATAGCGATCATAAGAGACCCTTTGCTCATAAGTGGTATTATTGCGACCAGAAACTTGCCACAAGCCTGTAATGCCGGGCTTTACTTCTTTATATTCCAAGTACACATCGCCGTAGCGCTCTATTTCATCATCCACAATGGGACGCGGCCCCACCAAGGTCATATTTCCCTTAAGTACATTAAAAAGCTGGGGAAGCTCATCAAGGCTTGTTTTACGTAAAAAATGCCCCGCTTTTGTGATACGTGGGTCATGGCGTAATTTTTGGTCTTTTTTCCATTCTTCACGATACTTTTCATTTTCTGCCAAATACTGTTCTAAAACTACATCAGCATTTTGCACCATGGAGCGAAATTTATAAATACGTATACTTTTACCACCCTGCCCAATGCGCCTTTGACTGTACAAAGCTTCCCCTTGAGAGTCCGCGCGTATCCATACAATCAAGGCCGCGAACAAAGGTGCAAGCATAATTAAAGCCAGGGAAGATATTAATATATCCATACATCTTTTTAAGCGTATGCGGCGCACGTCGGTTAAATTTTGCTTTACTAAAAAAGCTGTAGATCTACCTAGAATGCGCGGCGCCAACCAAAATTTCTTGGTTTTTTTGGATTTCACCGGCACAACTAAAATCTTTTTGCACAAAAGAGCCACTTCATCAAACACAGGCACATCATCCATTTTTTCACGGCCATCACTACACCATACAAACAGTGGCGCCACAAAACTTTCTTGCATATGCATCACTTTTTCACGCCATGAGCTATTTTCTGCCTGAACGTCTATGCAAGCCACAGGGCGTAGTCCGCGTTCGGGATATTCTAAAAGTTCTTGCCACACATGTTCTATATTTTCTCTATCTTGCAAAAAAATAACCGGTGTACCCCACCATAGCTTGCGACATAATCTTCTACGTATAAAGCCACGCACCATAGGCACAGCCACCACCGAAAAAGCCCAAGCCATGATTAAAATAATGCGCGAATAGGATACCGTCACCTGTGCCATAAAAAATACCACTAAGATGACTAAATAGGCCAATGATACAGAAAGGAATAATGATTTTACTTCTTTATGCGGTGGCGGTACGGGGGTTTCGCAAGAGCCCAACATAAGAGCAAATACAGGCCCTGTACACAATAATAGGCTCATGCTCAAATAAATGTCGGGGTCTATATCTCCCCAATAAGAGCGTATAAGTACACTTAAAGCCAACACTGCCTGCAAAGTAATCAAATCGCCTAACAGTGTTAGAAGCTGCGCTGGGCGTATACCTATATTTTTACGAATTGCCATATCCCACATATATTCTGCCTTGTTTTGGAATGTATATACAAAAATTTAGCCATAAGTTCATAACTATACACCAGAGCTTTATAAGTAAGCAAGTAAAGTATGAAGCAATCTCAACACGCTAATATCATAAAACTTTCCATAATTACACAGGATTAAAGTGCTACAGCATTTGTTTTACAACCCACCTTGGCATAGGCCTGCATTATTACAACTTGCCACAAAAACAATACTTTGCTATACGTGCCCTTGGTCTTTAAGGACAATTTTTTTTTTCAATTACCCAGTGGAAGGAGTTTACAAGATTATGAAAAAGATTCTTGCTTTTGGTATGTTAGCTGTAATGCTTACCTTTGGTACTGCACAAGCTGCCCAAAAAACCTATGTTAATGGTATTGATGCCAACTACCCCCCCTTTGGTTATGTAGATGAGCAAGGCAAGCCTGCCGGTTTTGACGTAGAATCCATGAACTGGATTGCAAAAACCATGGGCTTCAAAGTTGAACACAAGCCCATTGCTTGGGACGGCATTATCCCTGCCCTTTTGGCAAAGCAAATTGACATGGTAGCTTCCGGCATGAGTATTACCGATGCTCGTAAGCAAATGGTAGAATTTTCCAATCCTTACTGGGAAGTTTCTCGCGTATTTATTGCCAAAAAAGATTCTGACCTTGACGGCGCAAAAATTCTTGCCGGCAAAAATAAAATCGGTATTCAACGCGGTACTTCCGAAGCTGCTGACTTCCAAAAAGAAGCCAAAGAAAAAGGCTATCCTGTTGAAATCGTATACTACGAATCTGCTCCTTTAATTGTAGAAGATTTGCTCAATGGCCGCATTCAAGCCGGTCTTATGGATAAGCTGCCTGCTGATGACTCCATCAGCAAGGGCAAAGCTGTTAAAATTGCCGGAGTACATGGCCAGCCAGATAATTTTGGCGTAGCTGTTCGTAAAGATGACAACGAACTTCGCACCATGATCAACGAAGGCTACAAAAAGCTTATGGCCGACCCTTATTGGAAAGAGTTGCAAGCTAAGTACTTAGAAAAGAAATAATTTTATCCGCATCCCCCTTGTTTTAAGCGAGGGGGATGTTTATATATCATGGAAATATTATATAAAATCTTTGACGCCCTGCCTTATATTTTAGGTGGTAGCGCTGTAACCATTGCTAATGTTTGCATAGCTTTAAGCCTTGGTCTTATTTTGGGTGTACCCATGGCCATTGCACAAGTGTATGGGCATCCCCTTTTACGCCGCATCGTTTCTGTATATGTATGGTTTTTTCGTGGCGTACCTATTTTAGTTTTATTATTTTTATTTTTTGGCCTTTTCGTTTCTTTGGGCTTAAGTGCCAACCCCTTTATTATATCTTGCGTGGTGCTAGGCCTTACCAGTACAGCCTACCAATCACAAATTTATCGCGGGGCCATTTTAGCTTTACCCCAAGGCCAGCTTAAGGCAGCTCGCGCTCTGGGCATGCGCGATTCTACAGCCATACGCCATATTATTTTACCTCAAGCCTTGCGTATGTCCATTCCCGGTTTTGCTAACGAATTTTCCATTTTACTTAAAGACTCTGCCATTTGTTATGTTCTCGGTACTCAAGAAATTATGGCTAGAGCGAATTTTGTGGCCTCACGTACTTATGAGCATTTAGCTTTCTTTGCTGTGGCCGGAGCTTTATATTTTATTATTACTATCATCGGCTTTAAATTATTACGCATGGTAGAAGAGCGCACCTATGTGCCGGGCTATGCAGTTTCTTAAGGGCAATATTTATGACTACACCTGTGCTACACATTGATTCCATCAGCAAAAAATTGGGCGGTAAGTCCATTTTACAAAATTGCTCCTTGAGCATGAATCGCGGTGAGTTAAAAGTGCTTATTGGCCCCTCTGGTGCCGGAAAAAGTACGCTTTTACAATGTATTAACTGCCTTATCATGCCAGATAGCGGCAGTATTCACCTAGAAGGGCAAAAGCTCGATTTGCAAAGCACCGATGCTTTGTGCGCTTTTCGCGCCCAAGTGGGAATGATTTTTCAAGATTTTAACCTTTTTGATCATCTCACAGCCGAAGAAAACGTAGCCATTGCCCTGCGCAAAGTACGTGGCTTTTCTGCCACCGTGGCCAAAAATCGCGCCTTGGCAGAGCTTGATCGTGTGGGACTTTCCAAGCGCTCTACCCTGTATCCTGCGCAGCTTTCCGGCGGTCAAAAACAAAGCGTAGCCATTGCCCGTGCTTTAGCCATGGATCCTAAGGTTAAACTTTTAGATGAGCCCACTTCCGCCCTTGATCCTGATTTGGTGGGAGAAGTACTTACCGTTATCCGCGACCTTGCCAAAGGCGGCATGACCATGATTATGGCAACGCACCAAATGGATTTTGCCAAAGCTCTAGCCAATGAAATTATTTTTATGGAGCAAGGCGTCATCATAGAGCAAGGCAGCCCCGAACAACTCCTTTCTGCCGACACACGCACCAGCGCTTTTTGCAATAAGGTTTTAGATGTGGAAAACATTAAAGAAACCAAACACACAGCCAAGGTGAACTTTTCCACAGGAGAAGGTATCATTGAGCCTGTAGAGCAAGGCCTTGGTAAGGAGTAATTTGTGGTAGATATTCCTTTTTTATCACAAGAACTTATACCCATGCTCAATAAAGGCTTATGGGTATCTTTAGCTCTTATTATCCCTTCTGCCATTTTTGGCTTTGTGGGTGGCCTTATGGTGGGCATTGCGCGCGTATATGCCTCTCCTTTTTGGCGCAAACTCTTTGACGGCTACGTAACCCTTATACGCGGTGTACCTTTAGCTGTACAATTGCTCATGATTTACTATGCTTTGCCCAAGATTGGTTTATTTTTTGATCCTTACATGGCCGCAGTGATTTCTTTCACGCTATGTAGCTCTGCCTATCATTCGGAATATATTCGCGGCGCTCTTTTTTCCATTCGCCAAGGGCAAATCAATGCTGCCAGTGCGCTGGGCATGACAAAATTACAAGGCATTGTGCACATCATTATACCCCAAGCAGCCAGACGCGCATTGCCCGGTTGCGGCAATGAAATAATTTACCTTATTAAATATTCTTCGCTGGCGCACTTTGTGACGGTAATGGATATTATGGGTGAGGGCAAAGCTGTGGCTTCTTATACCTTCCGCTTTACAGAAGTCTTCTTGGTGGTAGGTGCCTATTATTTAGCCTTGGTAACCATTGCCACATGGATTTTACAGGCATTAGAAAAACGCTACCATATACCGGGCTTTGGCACGCGCTAATGAGTGCTTTTGCCCAGTGGCAAAACCTTGTGCCCAGCCTTAAGCAAGGCTTGCACAAGCCTATCTTAGAAGAAATACTTGCCCTGCGTCATGCGGGGCAAAAAATTTACCCCCCCCAAGAACATATATTTTGGGCTTTAGAATGCCTTGCCCCCCAAGATGTACGCTGTATTATTTTAGGGCAAGATCCTTATCATGGTGCAGGACAAGCCCAAGGGCTAGCCTTTTCTGTGCCGACGCATACTAGCCCAAAAGCCGTGCCACCTTCGCTGAAAAATATATTTAAGGAAATTTGTGATGATATATATGAAGGTAAATGCGCCTATACAGAGCAGAATCCTTCTCTAGAGCGCTGGGGAAAGCAAGGGGTACTTTTACTCAATACCACCCTTACAGTGCAAGAGGGCAAAGCCTACAGCCATGCGCACATGGGCTGGCAAGACATCACGCAAGATATTTTACACAGCCTAGCGCAACAAGAGCGCCCCTTAGCAGTGCTGCTCTGGGGAAAACCAGCCCAAAGCTATGCAAAGCTTTTTCAAAATAGCAAAACCCAGCATTTACTGCTTATGGCGCCACACCCTTCCCCTTTGTCAGCGCATAGAGGTTTTTTGGGCTGTAAACATTTTTCGCAAGTAAATCGCTGGCTGCAAGAGCAAGGCCTGCCTACCATTACATGGTAAAAAGCGCATGATAAAAAAGCCGCAACAGATATCACGGCTTAAGAAAATCATTGTATATTAATCGTCGTAGTGGTCATCATCAGGCCACATATCTTCGTCCAAAACCTTATAAGAGCGAACAAAGAGCGTAAGCACGCCGTCTTTTTCTGTGAGCATACCCGTAGCTTCTACCATGGCGCTTAATTCTTCATCTAAATCTGCACCGGCTCCGCGTGGAGTGATTTGATATTCTTGCTCACCCATGATGATGATGACTCTTTCCCCGCCTTGGCCTTTTTCTGGCATGGGACTTACTGTACCTTTTACAGTGACAATTGTGGACGACATTTTTTTTTCCTCTTTAAAATCTGAAACCCAGCACCGCAAAGTGCCTTTTATAGCTGGCGCAATGTAAAACCTTTTCCTTACTATTGCAATACTTTTCCTGCATTTTATCCCACAAAATGAGGCATCACTATAAGCCCCTTTTGCTAAAATTATAAATATTCTAGAGTTTTTCTAGGTAAATATTTTTAATTAAAGACTTTTTTTTGCCAAAAAACTGTGCTATGGCATAAATATATAGCTGTGAAACTTTTTATTTGTTGGGGTGTATTATGCAAAAACATGAAAATAACATACAATGGAAATTCTTTAATATACTTATTTTATTGATTTTATGTCTTTTTTTAGCGGCATGTGGTACTAAAACAACCACTTCTAAAAAAGGCATACACAAAGGTTATGCCATATCCAAAACGGCCCAAAGTCAAATTGGAAAGAAATATACTTTTGGTGGCGCCACACCATCCAAAGGTTTTGATTGCTCCGGCCTTATTCAATGGGCCTATAAAAAGCATGGTATCAAAGTACCACGCGTTACCAAAGATCAAGCCAAGACCGGTAAAAAAGTTCCTTCAAGCAGAGCCAAGCCCGGTGATATAGTGGTCTTCCGCTCCAAGTATACTTCCAGCGGCTATCACACAGGTATTTATATTGGCAATGACAAGTTTGTGCACAGCCCCAAATCCGGCGCAAAAGTTCGCATAGAAAGTTTGAACTCTTATTGGAAACCAAAAGTTGCTTCGGTTCGGCGCATAGTGCGTTAAAATTTGAGCCGCTTTGCGTAAAAAGAAACAGCCTACTTTTTGCGCATTGCGGCTCTTTCATTTTCCAAACATGTATTTTTAAAACCTTTTTTTCATGCTTTTATCTTGCATTGTTAAGCGCATTGCGCTATGCAAAAAGAGCAATGACTTTTTTGTCGCATAGGAGGGGTACTATGACCAAAACTTTAAGCCTTGCCGATATGGCACGACATTTTTCTTTGCCCGAATCCACAGCGCGTTATTATTGTAAAAGGTTTGCCCCTTTCATGACCATTTATGGCGAAGGTAGGCGCAAGCGCTATGGAGAGCAATGTCTCACCGTTATCAGTACCATTATGGAACATATGAAAATGGGTAAGACAGCCAATATGGTGGAAGAGTTTTTAGACACGCGCTTTACGCGTACCATGGATGCCACCTTTACACGCAGCGGCCCCACCTTTGAAGCCACAAGCAGCGCACAAGACAGCTCTCAAAATTCTTTTTCCGACCACAAACATGCGCCAAGTGCCTTTGTGCATCAAATGGGTGATTTCGAGCAAAATCAAGGTATGGCGCCTTTGGGTAATTATAGCCCTGCCATGCAAGCCCCTAGCGGTATACAAAATGCCCATCAACCTATGGATGGCTTTGCCGGCCAAATGTTTATGCAGCATCTTGAGCAGCAATCTCAAGCTTTGCAAAGCATCGCTCAATCCCTTGCTGTGCTGGCTACGCAAAAAAATGATATGCAGCGCATGGAAGATGCCGCCAGAACAGCCAAGGAAGAAAATACTCTCTTACGCCAAGAAGTGAGCGTACTAAAAAATCTTTTACACAGCTCCGAACAAGTGCACCACGATGACTTATCGCAAATGCGCACTTGGATGAGCAGACTTGCTCAAAGCTACAATAATAGAACCAGCATGGACACACAGCAACACCCCAGCGCTTCCAGTCCAGCACAAGCCCCCCCCCAGAACTCTGCGCAGCCCCCCGCTCAAGAACAGAACAAAGAATAAAAAAAGCGCGTCATGCTATTTCACATGACGCGCTTTTTTTACATATAGAAATTTTACTATTTCTTTTTCTTAGCTTCTAAAGCCATATCTATGGCAGCCTTTATAAGCTCACCAGATAATGCCCCGCGAATGACAATATCATTAATAAAGAAATACGGTGTGCCCTCTACCCCAAGCTCGCGTCCGTCTTTTAAATCTTGCTCCAAGACTTTTTTCACATCCATGCTTTGGGCTTGCTTAACCAGCTTTTTCATATCAAGGCCAATTTTTTCTGCCTCTTCTTTAATGAAGGCTTCACCGCGCTCTAAAAGCTGTGTTCTGTGTAAGAACAAAGCCTCATACAAGGCATAGGCTTTTTCTTCCGATTGCAAGCCTGCCGCAATGACATATTCAGAAGCCACAATGGCTGTGGGGCTGGCGCTGAGCGGTGTATGCTTAAAAACTAAATTTACTTTGTCGCCATAGGCTTTTTTAATTTGCGAAATGGTGGCTGCAGCTTGCGCGCAATAAGGGCAAGTAAAGTCCGAAAACTCCACTATGGTCACCGGAGCATCTTTAGCGCCCCAAATGGGTCTGCCCTCAATATTTATATTTTTAGGCTCTTTCATATCTTCGCGCCACTGAGCTTCCAAGGAGCGTTTACGCTTTTTGGTGGAGCCTTCTTGGGCAATATCTAAAATGGCTTCACTATTATTGCGCAGCACTGTCAGCACCAAATCAGGGCGCTCTGCAAAAATGCGTTGTAACTGTGCAATAAGCTCTGCATCGCTTATTTTAGCCGTGGCTATGGTAGGTGTAGATAAGGCCAGTGCCATGGCCAAGCTATATAGTATTTTTTTCATAATTTTCTCCGTAAGATTTTTCGTAACATAGATTTTTTTTGATGTGATGTAAAGCCTTTAACTATGCACCTTTACGCCTTAATTTCGCAAAAGCGCAAAATCCGCATTGCTATTTTTGTTGACCCAATGCTTTAACTTTTCTATAAATACATTTCAAGAATGACTTGTTTCATGTGAAACATCTATTTCACCTAAGGAGCAAAACGTGGCTAGAATTATTGCCATTGCAAATCAAAAAGGTGGGGTTGGCAAAACCACCACCGCCATTAACTTAGCTGCAGCTCTAGCAGTTATGGAAAAAAAAGTTCTGCTTATAGATTGTGATCCGCAGGCAAATAGCACCAGCGGCCTTGGCATTGTTACGGATGAAATGAAGGGTTCTGTGTACACAGCCATTTATAATCCGCAAGATGCCCTAGAATACGTCTACTCTACCGGCTCTGATTATTTGCATGTGCTGCCTGCCACCACCGACCTTGTAGCCATTGAACTAGAGCTGGTGGATAAAGTGGGCAGAGAGTATTATTTGAGCGAATGCCTTGAAGTGCTGGATGAGCATTTTGAATTTATCATTATAGACTGCCCACCATCTCTTGGGCTTATTACCTTAAATGCTCTTTGCGGTGCTAAGGAAGTGCTTATCCCATTGCAGTGTGAGTTTTTTGCTTTAGAAGGTATAGTCAAATTGCTACAAACTTTTGAGCAAGTAAAAAAGCGCTTAAACCCCAACCTTGCTTTGCTTGGCGTTGTGCTCACCATGTTTGATGGGCGTAATAACCTTGCTCATGAAGTGCAAAATGAAGTTAAGCGCTGTTTTCCTGATCATCTTTTTGAAACCTTGGTACCGCGCAATGTGCGTCTTTCTGAGGCGCCAAGCCATGGTAAATCCATCATTCATTATGCCATTAAATCTACCGGAGCTGATGCCTATTTAAAGCTGGCCAAAGAAGTAATCTTACGCCGCGAAAAAAGTACCGAGGCAGAGAGCTAAATTATAATTGTTTTGGGGTGCATTCGTAATCAACTTTTCTATGGAAATGTTTTTTACGAATGGTAGCTCCACACCTACATTGAAATACCAATAAGCCACCAAAGTTGGCATTGGTTAAATGGAAGGGATGCTCCGGATCATTTTCAAAATCAGTGGTGCTTTTGCCGCAGGCATCGCAGTGCATGGAAGGCTCATAGGGATAGGTAAAATCCCAGCAATCTTTCAGCTCTTGCAAAGCGGCCAAGGCCTCTGGCTTTAAAAAGGGATCATCGGGAGCGCTAAGGGATGTGGCAGCGGCTTTAACCTGCCCTTCTACCTTTGCCCACAGCTCCATGGAAAGCTGAATAGATTGTGGATGCCCTTGCGGGTTAACCACATACAAAATGTGATCTTGAGCCTTTTTATTCATGCAATACTCCTTAGGGAATTTATACAAGTGAGAACATTATGAGCACATCACCACGCATGGGTCGCGGTCTGGACGCCCTTTGGGGCAATGCAGATGCTGGCGAAGTTAAAAAAAATACCAGCAGCATGGCCCTACATAATCTTATTCCTAACCCCAATCAACCGCGTAGGCAATTTGATGAACAAAGCCTAACAGAACTTGCTGACTCCATTAAACAGCAAGGTATTATACAGCCCATATTAGTGCGTCCCATAGCGCAAAGCAAGAACTTTGAAATAATAGCCGGAGAACGCCGCTGGCGCGCTGCACAAAAAGCAGGCCTTAAAGAAGTGCCTGTTTTTATCAAAGACATGAGCGACGAAGAAGTCATGGCTGCAGCGCTTATAGAAAATATTCAACGCGAAAACCTTACCCCCATGGAAGAAGCTCTAGCCTTACAAAGCTTACGTGAAGAGTGTGGCATTACGCAAGAAGAACTTGCCACACGCCTTGGAAAAAGCCGTTCTGCCCTGGCCAATACCTTGCGCCTTTTGCAATTACCCAAGTCCATGCAAGAGGCCTTAAATCAAGGCTCTATGCAGGCAGGCCATGCACGTACCCTACTCAGCTTACAACAAGATAGCGACGCCCAAGAAAAACTTTTTGCCGCCATATTAGAACAAAAACTCAGCGTGCGCGATGCCGAGGCAGCGGTGAACTATGTAAAAGAGCATGCATGCTTTCCTTGGGAAAAAGCTCACAGTCACGAAGACAGCCAAAATGAGCAAGAAGTAGAAATCTCAAAGCCAGCCACAAAAAGCAAATCCAGCCGCACAAAATCCATATACCTTAAAAATTTGCAAGATAAGGTAAAAGAAAAAATGCTGGTCAAAACGGCCATCAGCGGCGATGAACAGCGAGGCCGCATTACCCTTACCTACACCAATGCCGAAGAGCTTATGTTTATTTTAGAGCATATGGGAGTGGATGGCAGCCCAGAAAATGATGATACGTTTCCCGTGAAACAGTAAAAAAACTCACTCACAAAAAAAGGCATAGCCCACGCTATGCCTTTTTTTGTGATTAACTAGTCGATGCTTAAAAACGAATTTTCATACGTTTTTAAGAAAGGCACGCTCACTCCAAATACCCCTTTCGGGGACGCCAGAAGTAAATTCTGGCTTATTTTACGTGGCGGCAAGCCATGCCATAGGCATGTCTTGTGTCGTCGACAAATGTTTAAGTAATTTTTCAGCGTCGACTAACTATTTTTGCAAAACAGCCACGTACATACCCTCAAGGTAAGGGTGATTGTGGGGCGTTTGCCACTGATATACACAAAGGGCAGAAGGCTCTTCTTGTACAAATTTAGCCACCAATTTTTCATTTTCTTGGGGGTTCAAAGTACAGGTCATATAGATGCAGTATTGCCCTTTTTTAAGATTAGCAAAGGAAGCACGCAAAATCTTTTTCTGGAGTCCCACTAAATTGGACACCATATTTTGCGTTCTCGTAAGGCGCATCTCAGGCCTTCTAGCCATGGTTCCAAAACCTGAACAAGGCACATCCAGCAAAATATTTCCCTGCCAATGAGGCACCAGTTCCATGCTGGCATCGGCGCATACAATATGAGGGCTTGGCACTTTAAGCCTTCTGGCAGTATCAGCAAAAAGCATAAGTCTACTTTTATGCGTATCACTGGCCAATGTTACCTCAAGTCCCTGCTCGATAAGCGCGAGTGATTTCCCGCCCTGCCCTGCGCATCTATCCCATAAAGGAGAAAACTTCAGCTCAGGCACATGGGTAAAGCAAAGCTTAAGCACCTTTTGAGAGCCGGCAGCTTGCCAAGAAAATGCACCTGTATCGTGCCATTTGTTCATACTGATACCGTCTATTTCACGTGGAACAGAAATAGTATCAAAAACAAAACCACTCCAGCCCACAGGGCTAGCACCGTGTGCCAAAAGCTCTTCTTGCAAAAATTCATATTTGGCGTGACGCGGGTTTAAACGAAGGGCAATTTTTGGCCTTTCTAAGCAGCGTTGCAAAACAAGCTCGGTATTTTCTTTGCCGTAACTTTGCACGTACAAATCATACAGCCATTGCGGCACCGAATAAAAATCCTCTGCATTGGCGTAAAATTCTTTTTCTAGTGGCTTACCTTCAAGGCGAATAAGAGAGCGCAAAGTACCATTACACACTTTTGAAAGCGTTTCCCCAAAGCGTTTTTTTACAAACTTCACCGCCCAGTTTACCGTGGCATGATGGGGCACCCTATCCAAAAAAAGCAAGGCATAACCGGCCACGCGCATGACCACCAGCATTTCATCGGGTAAGGATTTACGCTTTTTCATAAGGGTATCAAAAATAGCATCCAGACGCAAAGCATAGCGCATACTCCCATACACCAGTTCAGTGCATAGGCTATGATCAATATGCGGCAAAGTAGTATTGCGTAGCCCCGTATCTAAAGAAGCTTGCAGCGGCTGCGATGGGCTTACATGCAAAAGAACCTGTACAGCCAAGGAACGCGCATCGGGTATATAATTTTCTTTTTCATCCATGATTTTATTCATGCGTCATTTTCCTTGCTCGTAGCGGTTGGCGCGTCAGCAAAAGTTTGTAAGACCTCGTGCAAAAATGGCACTTGTATATGGGTATTAAAGCAGGGGCCAAAGGGGCGCTCATTGAGGATACCGAAAACAGGTAAGGGATAGGTATCTTGAATGCCGGAGGTGAGGTCGCGCTCACAGGCCACAGCCAATATAAGTTTAGGCCTTGTTTCTACCACAATTTTTCTGGCAATAGTTCCGCCGGTGGCAATGACCACCGTTAAGCCATAAAGGTCGCGTAAATCTAAAAGCTCGCCTAGGGTGCATTTACCGCAGCGGCGGCACAAATCTACATTTTGAGAAACCCTGTATGGGCAGTCTGCATTCTGGATACAGTGAGGCAGCAAAATCAAAATCTTTTTAGGGTCAATTTTTTTAGCCCCATTGCCTAGCTCACTGAGCACCATTTCATTATTTACCTTCACAAAGGAAAGGCGGATTTTTTCACGTGGAACACGCACCACCCTACCCAGCATAAGCATAAGCGGAAACATAAGCCGCACAGTGAGGCCATGAATTTTTTTAATGCCCCAAATATTATTGCCCGTATAAACATAGTACACAAGGGAGGCGCACATCCACACAAGGCATAAAATGAGCAAGAAGCTCACAAAGCCCAGAATATAGGGAAGGCTCACATGTATGCCCGAAAAACCCACATAAGGTATAAGCCATGCCAAAAGAATAAAAAGGCATAGCAAAATGCAGGAGCCGTACATAAGAGTTATAAAAAGCCACTTACCTACTCCGCCGTAAAAAGCCTTAGGTAAGGAGTGAGGATTTTTTTTCCAAATCATAGCTATGCCTGTACAGTGGCGAGTAAACCCTGCCCCTTGGTTAAATAGCCATTGGCAAAAGCGGCGGCGTCCATCTCCCCTTTGCCTTGAGGGCGAACTTTATCTAAAATATACCATCTATCGGCGCAGGCAATGCCTAATGTGCCATCACCAAGGCGCCATAATTCACCGCAAGCTGGCTTAGTAAGGCCGTCATCACCACAGGCCTCACAAGAGGCTATTTCAGCGCCTAAGCGCCCTGGGCTAAGCTTTATATCACAAAAATCTTTTTCAGGCCTCAAAAGGCGCGCTTGTGCACCAGGCCAAGAGGTGACGCCGCGCACCTGAGCATGCACTTGTTCTGCATTTTTAGAAAAGTCGATGATACCTTGCTCCTTGCTCAGCTTGGGGGCATGGGTAAAGGCGGCGTGATCTTGTTCTATGGAAGGGACATCTTCGCCCTGCACCATGCGCTGTAAAATTTCTAATAAGGTATCAGCGCCCACCTCTGCCAGAAGCTCGTGCATACTGTCAGAGGTATGCTCACCCACAGGCACAACACAGGTGGTGTATACAGGGCCGCTATCAAGACCTGCTTCCATGCGCATAATGGCCACACCGGTTTCTTTGTGGCCGTCCATAATGGCCCTTTGAATGGGGGCAGCGCCGCGATAAAGAGGCAATAAGGAGCCGTGAATATTGATGGGGGCAATGCGCGGTATATCTAGCACTGCTTGAGGTAAAAGAAGACCATAGGCCGCCACCACCAGCACATCGGGTTGTAAGGCAGCAAGGACATCTCTATCTTCTTGATTTTTAAAGTTCAGCGGTTGGTATACGGGAATGGAATGCTCTTCGGCAAGAACCTTCACCGCAGGGGGCACAAGTTTTTTGCCGCGCCCTGCTGGCCTATCGGGTTGGCAATAGGCCGCAGTGAGCTTGCAAAATGGGGCGTCTAAAAGTTTTTGTAAAATATGAGCCGCAAAAGGTGGTGTGCCCATAAAAACCACAGAAAGTTGAGCGCTATTTTGCCCCATATTTCACCTCGTAAATTTAACCTGTACGTTTGATGGCTTTCTTTACCTTGCCCTCAAACATGGTGCGCCGTAAACGGCTAATGTGATCTATAAAAAGTTTGCCATTTAAGTGATCAAATTCATGCTGCGCCACAATGGCGGGAAAATCTGTCAAAATTTCATCAACAGTATTACCCTGTAAATCAGTAGCAGTAATGCGCACCGAGTCATGGCGCTTCACATCGGCTCTATAGCCAAAGGGCACCGATAAGCAGCCTTCTTGCCCGCTATTTATAAGCTCGCCCAAAAGCTCTAATTGGGGATTAATATACACGCGCAAGTCTTTTTCTTCATCTTCGCTGCCGGAAGTATCCATAATAAAAAGACGTATGGCATGCCCCACTTGTGGCGCAGCTAAGCCCACACCGGGGGCGTCGTACATGGTTTCAGCCATATCTTCCACCAGTTGGCGGATTTCTGGGCTAATTTCGCCCACAGGCTCGCATATTTTAGCAAGAAGGGGATCGGGATAGGACAGCAATTCTAAAATCGCCATAAGGAACCTCAGATCTATTCACAAATTTCATTACATATATACCTAAGTAGCGCCAAAAGGCACTACCTAGGCAATAAAAATACATTAAGCTTCGCTTTTAGCCTCAGTGACTACTTTTTCACGCAGGCGTAAACCCAGTTCGCGCAATTGCTTGGCAGAAACCACAGAAGGAGCAGCCGTTAATAAACATGTAGCTCTTTGTGTTTTGGGGAAAGCAATAACGTCGCGAATGCTAGGCGCTTCGCAAAGCAGCATCACCAAACGGTCAAGACCAAAAGCTATACCGCCATGAGGGGGCGCGCCATGCTCCAAGGCATTGATGAGGAAGCCAAATTGCTCTTCGGCTTCTTCAGGGCTAAAACCAAGGGCATTAAACATATCTCTTTGCACTTCACCGGAGTGAATGCGAATGGAACCGCCGCCCACTTCCGAGCCATTAAGCACCATATCATAAGCACGAGCGCGAGCCTTGGCAGGATCGTTACGCATAAGCTCCATATGGCCTTCTGCCGGAGAGGTGAAGGGGTGGTGACAAGCCACATAACGGTTTTCTTCCGCATCGTGCTCATATAAAGGAAAGTCCGTTACCCATAAGAAATTAAAGGTATTTTCAGGGACTAACTTAAGGTAAGAGCCCAAATGCACGCGCAAATTACCGAGGGCAGCATTAACCATAGAGCTCTCCCCTGCTTGGAAGAAAGCAATATCGCCCACTTGCAAATCTAAGGCTTGCTTGATGGCTTCTTTTTCTTCGTCAGAAAGGAATTTAGCAATGGGAGATTGCCATTCGTTTTCACGAACTTTAATCCAAGCCAAACCTTGAGCGCCGTAAATTTTTACAAATTCGGTAAATTCGTCAATTTCCTTACGGGATAAGCTTTCACCGCCGGGAACCTTCATACCCTTAACCAGCTCTGCCGAAGCAAAAAGCTTAAAGCCAGAACCACGTACAGAAGAAGTAATATCCACAAGCTCAAGGCCAAAACGTGTATCGGGCTTATCAACACCATAGCGACCCATGGCGTCATCGTATTTCATACGTGGGAAGGGCAAGGTAATGTCCATGTTCTTCACTTTTTTGAACACATGGGCCATAAGATTTTCTGCCATATGCATCACTTGTTCTTCGTCCACAAAGCTCATTTCAATATCTATTTGTGTGAACTCAGGCTGACGATCAGCGCGTAAATCTTCATCGCGGAAGCAGCGCACTATTTGGAAATAGCGATCCATACCGGAAATCATAAGCAATTGTTTAAAAATCTGCGGAGATTGTGGCAATGCAAAGAACTGGCCTTCGTTGACGCGGCTAGGCACCAAGAAGTCACGGGCACCTTCCGGTGTGGACTTGGTGAGCACAGGCGTTTCAATTTCCAAGAAGGCATTATCATCTAAATAATTGCGCACAGCTTGAGAAACCTTATGGCGTAATTGGAAAATCTGCGCCATTTTTGGGCGACGCAAATCTAAATAACGCCATTGCAAGCGCAAGTTTTCACCGGCTTCGCAACGATCTTCAATGGGGAAAGCAGGAGTTTTAGAAGTATTTAACAGCTTCCACTCTTCTACTACCACTTCCACTTCACCGGTAATCATATTGGCATTGGTCATGCCTTCAGGACGAGGACGCACCTTACCCTTAATGGCAAAAACATATTCAGAGCGCAAAATATTGGCTGTTTCGTGAGCAGCAGGCGCTGCCTCAGGGCTAAACACCACTTGGGTTAAACCCTTACGATCGCGCATATCCACGAAAATAAGACCGCCATGGTCACGACGATATTGCGCCCAGCCCATAAGGCATACGCTTTCGCCGTCATTGGCAAGGGTTAATTCTGCGCAAGTATGTGTGCGCTTCCACTCACCAAGATCTTGAATATATTGTTGGTGCTCGGCTTGGACATTGAGATTTTGCTCATTACTCTGACTCATTTGCTTCCCCGTCATAATCTTCTTGCAATTTTGTATAAAGGTATTCTTCTACTTCAGTAATTTTCATGGTGGTTTGATCGCCACTATCCATGTGTTTTACTGTAACGCTTTCAGAATTCATTTCATCTTCGCCAATAATTAAAGCATAACGTGCATTAAGCTTACCGGCTTGACGCATTTGGCTTTTAAAAGAACCGCCATTATGCGCATAATCACCCACTAGGCCAAAACGGCGCAGCACTGTGGATAAAAGGAATGTCATATGCGAGGCCACCAAATCATCACAATAAATAATTTGGAAATCAGGACGCTCTTTCGGTACTTCTGCAATGAGCATGGCCAACCTTTCCATACCGCAGGCAAAACCAATACCGGGTACATCTGGCCCGCCCAATTGCTTCACAAGGCCATCGTAGCGACCACCACCGGCAATGGAGGTTTGGGCGCCAACGCCATTGGAAACCACTTCAAAAGTAGTGCGGCAATAATAATCAAGGCCACGTACCAAACGAGGATTGATTTCAACATTCACAATACTTTGAAAATCCAAAAATTTCAGCACATATTCAAAAGCATTAGTACATTCGGGGCACACATGATCTGGCAATTGCGGCGCAGCGGCGGTATGCTCTTTACAACTAGGTACCTTACAATCCAACACGCGCAAAGGATTGGTCTCTACTCTGCGTCTGCAATCTTCGCATAAAGCGTCTTGATCCAGCTCGCGTAAATATTGCGTTAATAAGGCCTTATATTGCGGACGGCATTCAGCACAGCCAAGGGTGTTAATTTGTACTTGAAAATCTTCAATACCCAAGGTGCGTAAAAAGTCGCTTAACATCACAATAACTTCAGCATCGGTTCTTGGATGCGCGGCGCCCAAGCATTCGCAATTTATTTGATGAAATTGACGCATACGACCCTTTTGCGGACGCTCATAGCGAAACATGGGGCCATAGGTGAAGAGCTTAGAAACTGGCTCTTGATTATGCTTTTTAGCTTGAATATAAGCGCGCATAACCCCAGCCGTGGCTTCGGGGCGTAAGGTTAAAGAGCGATCCTTACGATCGGCAAAGGTATACATTTCTTTTTGCACAACATCGGTTTCTGTACCAATGCCACGGCAAAAAAGCTCTGTAAATTCCATAATAGGTGTGCGCAATTCTTCATAACCATAGCAATGAAAAACCGTACGAGCTGTTTCTTCTATAAAGCTAAAAACATCACTGTGAGGCGAAAATAAATCGGCAAAACCCTTAATGCTTTGTGTTGTCATATATAACCCTTATAAAAAATAAATGTGTTGAACCTGTTTTTTACCGCAGGCTCAACACGTAAAAGTACTCAATAACTCTTCTTATCTTTTCATACAACCTGATGCACATGCCGCTTCTGAGCCGGCACAAGGCACAGGATATTCACCGGTAAAGCATGCTGTACAGTAATGGTCTTCATTATTTACCGAGCGTAAAAGCCCTTCTATAGTTAAATAATGTATGGAGTCAACATCTAAGAGCTTTTTAATTTCGTCAATGCTATGTGTTGCTGCCACCAAATGTTTAGGGTCTGCAAAGTCAATACCGTAAAAACAGGGGAATTTTACCGGAGGACAAGAAATACGAATATGCACTTCCTTAGCGCCAAGTTCACGCAATTTCTTTACTCGCGTCATCATGGTAGTACCACGTACAATGGAATCATCCACAATACAAATTCTCTTGCCTTCAATCATTTCTCGCACGGGGTTAATTTTTATACGCACCCCAAAATTACGCATATTCTGCGAAGGCTGAATAAAAGTACGCCCCACATAGTGGTTACGTATCATGGCATGCTCATAAGGCAGCTCAGCGCACTGAGCAAAGCCCACGGCGGAATACACGCCGGAATCTGGAAAAGGCATAACAAAATCCACATCGGGGGTGGATTCATGCGCCAATTGCCAGCCCATGCGCTTACGCACTAAATACACATTTTCATCAAAAATATTGGAGTCCGGTCTGGCAAAGTACACTAATTCAAAAATACATTGCCTTGGTTTGGCAGGCTTTGGAAGAAAATACGAAAAAATACTTTCAGAGCGTAAATTTTCCCCTTCTACCAATACCAATTCACCGGGCTGTATGGAGCGAATAAATTCTGCTTCCAATAAGTCAAAAGCGCATGTTTCTGAGGCAAAAACAAAAGATTCACCAAGTTTTGCCACGCTTAAGGGGTGAAAGCCATGGGGATCTCGCACAGCAGCCATTTTACCGTCTACCAAGACTAAAAGACAATAAGCTCCGCGAACTTTAGAACATACCTCGCGCAAAGCGTCTTCTAAACAGCGTGTGCGCATGGCTCTCACCAAAAGATGCACAAAAACTTCTGAATCTGTAGTGGTTTGAAAAATGGCGCCATGGTCTTCTAATTCGGCACGTAACTCTTCGGTATTTACCAAGTTACCATTATGCGCCAAGGCTATTTGCGAGCCTTTAAAATTAATCACAAATGGCTGTGCATTACGCACAAAGGAAACACCCGTAGTACTATAACGCACATGACCTAAGGCCGTATTACCTTGTAATTTTTCTAAATCTTGTTCACAAAATACATCGGGGACAAGACCCATACCACGGTGTTCATAAATATTTTCACCATCCCAGGTAACAATACCGGCACTTTCTTGACCTCTATGTTGTTGCGCATATAAGCCAAAATACGTCAAACGAGCAGCCTCTTCGTGGTTAGAAATGCCAAGAAGTCCGCAATCGTGATGAATCATACATACCCCTGTGATGCCATAAGCATCACTTATTTATTTTTTCTTAAGTCGTTTTTCTAAAGCGGCAATGCGTTGTTCCACTACCGTTCTATTTCCATATTCTTCCAAAGCAAGCTTAAAAAAAACTAAGGCTTCGGAATATTTTTTTTGTTGCTCTAAAATATCGCCATGCAAAAAATTTATTTGGCTTAGCTGATAGGCATCAATATCTAACATCTCCAATTGATGCAAAAGCTCATGTGCCGTAGCATAGGATGCTTTACCCGCATAAATTTCTGCCAAAGTATACAAGCAAAAAGCCATTTTTTGATCAGACAAAGGCAAGGATAAACAATTGTGCAGCACATCTTCTGCCGCTGTAAAATCCCCTTGTATTAAGTACCAAGCCAAAAGCTTTTCATAAGCCGGAAAAACTTCTTCCGGCGTTAAATTGGGCAAATGCGTATAATTAACTAAAGCTTCAATGGCCTCAGCTTCATTGCCTTGCCTTTCTTTACTGCGGGCTATTTGCAATAAAATATATTTTTTCTTTTGCGCATCTTTACCATAATCTTTAAGCATATCATTAAGATAGCTTAAAATAATGGCATCATGCAATTGCGCTTTTTGACTTACGTCCACAAGTAAAAGCCAGGCATCCCAGCTTTTATCCATATCCATTTCAATGCGTAAATAATCCACAAGCATTTTTTCTGCTTGCACCCATTCTTTTCTCTCTATGACCTTTTCAATACTGGTCAAAGCATCTTCTTTTTGCCCATAGCCATAGTGGTATGCGGCAAAAAGAAGTGCAGAGATTATAAGAATGCTGAAAATAATAAAAAACTTACGCAAATTTATTCCTCAGAATTTTCAGATTCTTCCTCAGCAGAACTGGGGGATTCTTCTAATTCTGTACCAGATACTTTAGAAGCTTCAGTTACTTCAGATATAATACCTTTTTCTCCATCGTCTATAGCTGTTGTATCTTCATCTTCAAAATCTTCTTTACGTGCGCCGCCTTCATCTACACGGTCAAAGCCCACCACTGTGGCGCCATTGTCCATGCGAACCAGCATTACGCCCATGGTGGCGCGTCCCTTGGAACGCACATCATCCACGCCAATGCGCACAATTTTATTGGCAGAAGTTAAAAGTACCAGACCATCGTCATCACGCACAGGCATAGCACCTACTACTTGGCCAGTTTTGGATGTAACCTTAAAGTTAATAATCCCCTTACCGCCACGAGATTGCGCGCGGTACAAGTCAACTCGGGTACGCTTACCATAACCATTAGTAGAAATAGACATGATTTCTGTGGTTTGGTCTTCTGATTTTAAGATAACGCAAGCCACCACCGCATCATCACGACGCAGAGCAACACCCTTAACGCCTGTAGCACCGCGGCCCATAGGACGTACATCACGGCAAGAGAAGCGTATGGAGAAACCATTGGCTGTAGCCAGCACAATATGGCTTTCCTCACGTACAGGGCGCACCACTACCAATTCATCATCGTCTTTCAGCCCCACAGCAATAAGGCCGGTTTTGCGGCATTTAGCATACAGCGAAGCAGAAGAGCGCTTTACCATGCCGCGACGCGTTACAAAGAGGAAGTGTTTATCCTCTGCAAATTCGCGTACAGAAAGCACTGTAGTTACCCATTCATTTTCTTCCATGGGTAAGAGGTTAGCAATGTGCATACCCTTAGCTGTACGGCTGCCTTCCGGTACTTGGTGTACCTTAAGCTGATGCATACGGCCTTTATTGGTAAAAAGTAATAAATACTGATGATTTGTCGTAGTTAAGAACTCTTGTACATAATCATCATCAGAAGTATGCAGCGCTGCAATACCCTTACCACCGCGTTTTTGCTGTTGATAATTATCCAAGGTGGTGCGCTTCATATAGCCACGACGAGATAAAGTAAAGACCACTTCCTCATCGGGGATAAGGTCTTCAATATCAATGCCAGTGAGCTCATCAATAAGCACTTCTGTGCGGCGCTTGGTGGCAAAAGTATCACGAATATGCGTAATTTCATCACGTATAACAGAGCGTAATACTTCTACATTATTTAAAATAGATTTAAAATATTCTATTTTTTGCAAAATATCTTTGTATTCTGCCATAAGCTCTTCACGTTGCAAGCCTGTAAGGCGTTGCAAGCGCATATCCAAAATAGCCTTGGCTTGAATTTCACTTAAGGAAAAGCGCTCCATAAGGCGATGGCGTGCTTCTTCCGGCGTGGCAGATGCGCGGATAATGGCCACAATTTCATCGATATTATCCAAAGCTATACGCAAGCCCTCTAAAATATGAGCTCTGGCTTCAGCTTTGGCCAAATCATAACGTGTTCTGCGAATAATCACATCGCGTCTATGCTCAAGGAAACAACGCAATGCAAATTTAAGATTGAGCAATTGCGGTCTATTATCCACAACAGCCAACATATTTATACCAAAAGAGGATTCTAAAGGTGTATATTTATAAAGAGAATTAACAACAATCTCAGGTATGGTACCGCGCTTTAATTCCACAACAATGCGGATACCCTTGCGGTCGGATTCATCGCGTAAATCGGAAATACCGTCAATTTTGCGCTCATGCACTAAGGCAGCAATATTTTCTACCAAGCGAGATTTATTCAGACCATAAGGAATTTCTTTAATAATGATGGATTGAAAGCCCTTTTTGCGCTCTTCAATCTCCACCTTTCCGCGCATTTTTACGGTGCCACGGCCGGTGTGATAGGCATCATGCAAACCTTGACCGGCATACACATAACCCGCTGTGGGGAAGTCCGGCCCTTTCACATATTCCATAAGGTCTTTCACTGTGCACTCGGGGTTAGCCAATAAATGCAACAAAGCATCGGAAAGTTCCCCTAAGTTATGGGGCGGAATATTGGTAGCCATACCTACGGCAATACCGGCGGTACCATTTAAAAGTAAATTGGGTACCTTGGTGGGTAATACGGCAGGTTCTTGTAAGGTATTATCGTAGTTAGGGCGAAAATCTACCGTTTCTTTATCTATATCACCCAAGAACTCACCGGCAAGGCGAGACATACGCGCTTCGGTATAACGCATGGCCGCTGCAGCGTCACCATCGATGGAACCAAAGTTACCTTGACCATCAATAAGCGGATCACGCATGGAAAATTCTT
>CAYJAL010000002.1:0-42404 GCA_964367875.1 uncultured Desulfovibrionaceae bacterium
TATAGACATAGCTTCCATCTGGATTAATGGTAAATGTACCGAATTTACCTTCAACAGTATTTGACACCGTTGCATCAACATTGGTGTTTGTTACATCTTTTTCAACTAAGGCAAGGTCGTCATTTGCGGTAGCTGCAGTTTGACTAAAATGCTGATACGCAGCTTCAGTACTTACGAAAAACTCAAGGTTAGCGGTGCCTGTTTCAAGGTTGCCCACATCGCTTGCATCATCGTCAGAAGCTGTTGCATCACCTTTATGGTTTTCGCCTGTTTTATCACCATCTTCAACTGCGATTAAGTTGCCTTCACCGGTAACCGTATTCCACTTGGAAAGAGTCAATTCTGGTAAGTCGTTGGTGCCTTTTACTGTAACATTGATGGTAGTATCAACGCTGTTGGTAGTGCCGTCATTTGCTATAACAGTGAACTTTTCTTCTTTTACTTCACCTTCATTCAAGCTGTCTGTTTTATCTTGATCGATAACATATTTGTATGCACCGCTTTCTGTATTGAAGTAAAGGGTACCGTAATCACCTTCAACAACAGAATCATAACTAAAACCATCGTGAGTGCCTGAAATATCAGTAGCCTTATCCACAGAGAAAGTGATGGTATCGCCGTCAATATCAGTAGCGGTTACCTTGCCTGTATCAGAAGGAGTACCTGCAAATTCCTTGTTCGGATTTGTGGCTGTTAAAGCAGAATCGCCATCGCCTACGCCAGCTTCTTGTACTGCAAGGCTTTCAGTGCCAACAATAACGGGGGCATCGTTTTTACCTTCAACAGATACGGTAATGTTTTCAGCACGCCATGCGCCATGTTCATCTTTTACATAAACAGTGAATTCTTCTTTAGCTACTGGGTCGGTGGTACTGTCAAGAGCTTGCACAGCGTTGTAGCGTGCAAGAGCAGCAGCATCTTGAGTGCCGGCATAGCCATCGGGGTAAACATATTGCCCCGTAACTGCATCATAAATGGTGCCTTCGGGCTGTGGTTGCACTGTGTAAGTGTAGAGACCATTTGCATCAATGGTGATAGTACCGTAAGTGCCAACAAGAACACCACCTTCTAATGTTACATCACTAGGTACGGTGCCGTCATCAAATTCAGAGACATGCCCTTTAGCAATAGAGAAGGTTAAGTCTGCATTAGCATCTATGTCATCAGCTGTTGCTTGACCAGTAACGGTAAAGGTACCGTCAGTATTACCGTCTTCACTGATGCTTAATTTTTTATCTGCTTCAGAAATAACTAAAGTAGGTCTATCGTTGGTGCCGGTGATGGTGATAGGAATTTCTACTGTATTAAACCCACCCTTACCGTCACTTACTTGTACGGTATAGGTAAGTGTTATAGAATCTCCAGCGTCAAGCTTTCCTACAAGTTCTTTTTCATTATCTAAAGTGAAAGTATAGCTAAGAGTGTCTGAGTTAGCATCAAAAGAAGTAAATTCAAATGTACCGTAAGCGTCCGCAGCTACAGAAGCAGGAGTATCACCGGCAATATTATTATCTTCTACAGTGGTAGCAGAAACACTAAAGTTTTTCACATCAAAGGTGTCAGAAGCATCTTTATCTGTAACCTTAATGGTACCGCTAGCAGTAGCATCGCCAACAAGAGCTGTATTGGGATTTGCGGTATTATCTTTATCAACACCAGCTTCTATGGTTGCGCCTTCGCTACTTGTAATTTCAAGCTCAGGGGTATCGTTGGTACCTTTTACGGTAACGGTGATGTCTTGACTTGCCCAAGCGTTGTTTGCATCTTTCACAAAGATAGTGAAAGTTTCTGTACGTGTCTCAGAAACCAAATTGCCTTTACCATCATCAACTAGACCTAAGCTTTCGTCAGTCAAGGTATAAGAATATTCACCAGTTACTGGGTCAATGGTTAAATAGCCATGATCACCTGTAGCTTTTTGAGCTAAGTTTTCATCGTGAATGTCAGTACCAAAGTTTTCTGCACTGGCCTTAGTAGCAACAAAGAATTCATGAGAATCATTTAAGTCTACGTCTTTAAAATCTGCGTCAAATGTAGGAGATGTAACGGTGTTATCAGTAGCATGCTCTGTTACAGTAAAATTTAGGCCCTCAGCTGGTACAGAAATAGTTGGCTGATCGTTGGTACCTTTAATAGTAATGGTAAACGTAGTATCTATTGTACCACCTTGACCATCATTAACTTGTACGGTGTAAGTAAGGATAAGCTCTTCATCCACATTAAGATAGTCTGTAGCCTCAGGCTTTAAAACAAATTCGTAATCCGCAGAATCAGCAGCCTCATGATTGGTGTCAACCTTATTGGTAACTGTTAAGGTGCCATAATCAGTTTCGTAGCTTGTTTTGTTGCTAGCTACATCTTGAATAACAGGTACTAATGCGCCCTCAGATACATTAGTATTCATATCACCCGCAACACTAACACCGGTAATGCTAAAGTTTAAATCATCGCGGAGATCTACGTCGGTAGCAGTAAAAGTACCGGTTATAGTAGTGTCGCCTGTGTAGTCTTTATTGGGGTCATTTTCTATAATGCTTCCGTTGCTATCGCGTCCATGACCTGTTTCATAGATTTCTGTGGCATCTGGATTTACAATTAAAGTAGTTGGCACATCATTAGTACCAATAACAGTTACTTGTACAGGCTTAGCAGACCAAGCGCCGTTTTCGTCTTGCACATACACATAAAAAGTTTCGGTTACTTCTTGGCCTTCAGCAAGGCTTTGTACAGCATCGCTCTTATTGTTCAGCTCAAACTTAAAAGTAGCGTTGCCCTGAGAATCTTTCGTTACGCTAAAGGTACCATAATCATTAGAAAGAGATTCACTAATGCCGCTTAAAGCTACGTCATCATCGGTGCCTGCGCCATTGGCAAAATTTTCGTATTGCGTTTTAGTGCTTACAAGGTAGGTATCTACATCGCCGCTGGTACCTGCACGATCAGCGTCATCGCTGGTTACTTTACCACTGGCAGTTTCGCTGTCAGAGTCATCTACGGTTTCATTGGCGTCTTCTTTTACATTTAAAAAGCCGCTTTCAACGTCATTGGAACTGTCGTCAACAAAAGAAAGTGTCGGTCTATCATTAGTACCCACCACAGCAAGCTTAATGCTGGCAGAAGCTGTAGCTCCTTGAGGATCCGTAACGGTAACGATGAAAAATTCTTCAATAACTTCGTTTTGATTAAGGCTGTTAGCTGCGTCATCATTAAGCTTAAATGAAAGAACGCCTGTAACAGGATCAATGCTTACAGTACCATAAGGGCTTGTGCCGGAAACGCTGTAGGTTAAATCCCCGCCTTCTGGATCTGTGGCAACAATCTGAACAGCTACTTCTAAGTCGCCATCGTAAACTTTGTTAGGATTAACATCATTTACTTTACCCGAATCATCACGACCAACGCCTGTTTCTGTAACAAACATATCAGCGTCGCTAAGCTCTGGATGCTTATCATCGTTACCATCGGGGATTTCAATAAAACCAAGCAAAGAAGGCGCAAGATTAACGTCGTCAGCACCACCGCCTTCGCGGTCATCTTCTTCATCAAAAGCATCAGGATAGGCTTGATCGAGACGTCCTAGGCGATCAATACCGCCAAGAAGTTCGCCAAAAATAGTGTCTACACTGCTACCGCTACCTTGAGGACCGGTACCGGCAGGACCGGCTGCAGGCATGAGCTCTTCACCAAGGGCAGCAAAGAAGGCTTCGCCATCCACCTCGGCACCTTCGATAAGGAAGGTGGGCATATTTTCAGAGGTATAAGCCTCATAGAAATTTTCAAGATTTACAGAGGAACCGTCCTCAAAGGACATCACAAGGTTTTCACCGTCACGACTAAGCGTGGCTTCAGCGGAATCAAACTCAAAAACTAAACGGTCTTCGGCTTGTGGAGTTAAAGTGGTAATGGTTCCGGCTGCTGGCTTTTGTAATAAAATATCGGCCATAATCTTTTCCTTTTGTTAGTAAGGCAATGGGGTGCACGGCACGCAAAAATAGTATGCTTGCCATAAATATTGCACAAAAAAAAACGTTCCTTCACGAAGGACGTCGCTATAATAAAGGGGGAGTATATAGGCGTACGCTACTGTGTCGTACGACGAGGCTAGGCCTCAGGCTGCGTAAGAGTAAATTCTTAGAAGCCCGCATATTACAAAAAAAGAGTGTAATATGTCAAAAAGGAATGTTCTTTCGAGTAAAATCATTCACACGCTATAATCGCGTAAAGACAAAATAACAGTGAACACTATCATTGTCAAGACGCTGCCGTCTATTTCATAAAAAATACACTCAGTCAGAGTGTCACTCAGTATTTTATTCATACACAGTAAGCACTTACAGATAGTAAAAAAGGGCTTGAAACGTACAAAAAGTGCATTGGACGAACTCACAATGTATTTTTATAAATCCTTACATGTTTTCCAACCTCAACTAGAACATAAAGCATTACAAACAAGCCCCCCAACTTCGGATTCTCGAAGTCTGGGGGGCTTGTTTGTATATATTAAATTAAAGCTTAGCCAAACATGGTGGTATTCACAAGAATAGTCATACCATCTTTTGCATATTCTTGGAAAGTTTGGTCGCCGTTAAATGTTTCACTCTTTCCTGTAGACGTCCATTCAGCGTTAGCAAGCTCCCCTTCTGTAATTTTATTATCTTCTCCAACTAAGTCTATGAACTCTTTTTGGAGTTGCGTTGCTTTACTTACATCGTTACCGTTCACGATGATTTCTACACCATCAAGTTGGACATTGCTCTCACGTAATGTATCCACATCACCTAAAAGTACGTCTAAGTTCTCTCCACCTTCTATGACGAGCAGATCATTAATATCTATACCCTCAACATCTTGCAATACAAAGAGATCGTTACCTGTTCCCCCTTGTACTATTTTGTCGGAAAGATCAAAATAGATGGTATCGTTACCACTGCCGCCCAGAAGGATGTCAACGCCGTCGCCACCGTTGAGGATGTCATCACCGCTACCGCCCAGAAGGATATCATTGCCTTCGCCGCCGTAGAGTTTATCGTCCCCGCCAAGGCCGAGTAAGATATCGTCGCCGCTTTCATTTCTTTCACCTTCAGCAACTTCTACAGTGTCATCCATATCGCCACCGTAAATAGTGTCATCACCGTCGGAATCTTTGTTTTCCATGGCAGTGGCTGCAGCTTCGAGAACACTCAAATCAGCACTTTTAGCAGCAGCAGTCAAATCAGTTACGAGCTCCTGCATTTTTTCAGCATATTCGTTAAGCTTATCCTCTATTTCTTGCTCATTTAAGCCTGTCAAATCAGGAAGTTCTAAGTTAGCAGCTTCATAATCTTCTTTGCTTAAACCTAAGCTTTTTGCAAACTCAGCCAATTTATCATTATTACCATCACCAATGAGCAGATCTGCGCCACCTTGACCGTAAATAATATCGCTGTTACTGCCGCCCATAAGCAAGTCAGAATCATCTTGTGTACTTACTGCATCGGTTATTTGTTCTAAAACCCATTCTGGGTTGTTGCGCATATACTCAGCAAGCAGAGTGTCAGTAACATTTGTTTGCAGGTAACTTTCTAGGGTAGATCTTAATAACTCAACATTCACGCCGCCCACCAAAACATCTTTTCCACTGGCAGTTATGCCTATGCTTGTTTCAATGGTGGCTGTGTCCACGCTGCCTTTTTCTGCAGTGAACAACTTACCAATATCGCTATCAGATACAATTGCAGATCCATCTGCAGTAGTATCATACTTATCAAGTGTTTCTTTATTAGCCCCTGCACTCTCACCGATACCGACACCTTGAATTTTACTATCTTGATCGTCTACAGGTATATATCTACCGTCAGTTTCTGTTGCATATACTGGAGTAATACCATCAGCTTCAAAAAGCAGGGCACCGGAAGCATCGGTTGCTTGCTCTAGCTCAATGCCCATAGCTAATAACAATTCGTTATACGCAGCTGTTCTTTGAGCTTCAGTATCGTATGGCTTACCATCAGTGATAAGGAATGCCTCGTTGATATAATCGTCAAAGGCATCACCTAGTGACGTTTGTAGCGAATTATACCAGTCAGCAGCATTATCAAAACCTGTAGAATAGTCAGTACCCCAGTGGAAACCTGTATCTGTTCCAGCGGAAGGATTGTAAGTATCATCAATGTCTTTACCTTGCTCTAAGGCTTCTAAAGCTTTATCATATTCAGCTTGACTATAGATAAACTCACCTGTTTCAGAATCATATGTAACACCTTTTGAGTTATCTGCTATGATTTCTGCAATGGCTGCATATATTTGATCTACAGTTAAACCAGCCATATCATCAAGGTTTAATGAACCACTAATGTAAGTCTTACCGTCATTAGTTATATCAGTAGTTCCATTCTCTGTACGATCCCAGAAGGTGGTGATTAAGATATTAACTTCACCGCCCAATTCACTATTGGCATGATTGTGTAAAGTACCTACGATAAAATCAGCAATGGCATCACAAGCTTGCCCAAGACGAGATTCTACAGTACTCGCATCGCCATCGGCATTATCTTTAATATCGTTGTTTTTGTCATCATACATGGAGCCTGATGTATCAAGAATAATGGCAATATTATAGTTAGCACCCGGCTCAATTTGCGTAGCCGATCCGGCAAGGCCAATAACCTTGTCGTCCGGTATATCCGCTGTGTTTTGAGCAGTGATGTCAAAGCTGGTGCTATCGCCATCAGCATCTACAATTTCAAATTTTTCTGTCTTGTCACCATTGGTAGGCACGTCAGTAACAGTGGCAAGCCATCTGTCGCCATCAGCACCACCGGTTTGCAATGTAGTACCGTCTTCTGCTTCTAATCGTGTTGCAGTGGATTCTTTCACTGTATGCGACTGTAAGTTATCCCCTTCGCCACTGGTAGCTGACCAAGAACCACTGCCATCAGTAACAGTATAGGTAAAGGTTGTACCATCTACAACATGGCTGTCACCGTCAGTAGGCTCATCTGCAAGCTCAAGGAAAACTCCGTTGGCGCTGATAACATCCAGCTCTACTACTTCACCTTTGCTACCGGCATCCACAGTCCATGCGCCATCGGTGAAAACGAAAGTCGACTCACCAAAAATGAGCTTTTTACCATCACCATTATCGGCACCAAAATCAATGTCCACAATGGTTGTGGCTGTATCGGTTTTGGTTAAAGTAGGCTCTGTTTGTTTATTCGGTGTAGCAGGCACATCGTCTTGGATGTCAACGTTAATGGTAGTCTTATCACTATCAGCAAACTCATACGTTGAACCAGTTACATCTGTAATACCGGTAATGGTAAAGCTCTCAACATTTTCTGCTTTGTTTTCGCCATCCCCATCTTCATGCGTAACAACTGAGGTTTGGGTATACGTGTATGTTACGGTATAAGAACCATCTTCACCTTCACTTACAGTAAAGGATAAGTTACCGTGACTACCGGGAATTCCATTGGGAAGAGTATTTCCATCAGGGCCCGTAACGGTTCCATTAGAAGACACTTGGTATTCTTTTCCATCTATTTCGATGCTGATAGAGTCAACACCATCCTTGGCGTTAAATGTAAAGGTACCGGAGTCCGTTTTAAGATCGCCCTCTTCTGCAATACCACCTGCAAGAGCGTCATCATGGGTAAGCAAATCTTCGCTAGAGTGCTTAAAATCTGTGACGTCGTAACCAAAGCCCTTGATAGCCACAAATTGCTCATCGGTATCACCATCACCATCGGTAGCGGTAAACTTGAGGATAACTTCTTCATCAAAAGGCTTGTTTTGTACAAAATCCCACTTACCTGTAGCCGGATCAAGGGTAAGGGTGAAGTAATTTTCACCATCAAAATCCGCAGAGTACGTTATAACACCTGTATCCGCATCTTTTGTAGAGGTAATCTTAATAGGATTACCATCAATTTCTATAGCTGTATAGGTGGCACCCATATTTTCAACGATAAATTCGACGCTGATAGATCCACCATCGGCAGCTGTAAAGTCCATATCGCCGCTAACACCGCTAACTCCGCTATCTCCGTTATCTATGGACATGTACTCGAAAACACTGACGTCTGTAAGGGTTTCTTTGGGAATATAATCCACATTACCCTCATCCAATTCATATTTAATCACGACATCTCTTACTGTCGGTGTGTAGTTGTCATTTTTGTTGGCAGATAAGATAATACCATCGTCGAGGATATCTACTTTGATAGCGCCGTTTTCTGTAGCTGTATTACCGTCAGAATCTGTAAATGTTACATCAAAGCTTTCTGCGCTAAGTGCGGCTTCATTGTTATTATCTGTTTCATCATGCAATTTTTTATCCGTTAGTACTGTATCTTGCGTATAGGTATAGCTAATTTCACCTGAATCTTTGTCATAACTAAATCCGGATAACTCGCCATAGCTCCCTTGCACCGTCTCTGCACCTGTTATTGCATCAAAATTAATGGTCACACCATTGATTGTAATGCTTGAAAGCTCTGTCCCTGGGGTAAGCTTAATAACGTTAGAATCAGAATCTTCTGTGTTAGCAAAGACATCTGTATCGTCAGTTACAACTTTAGAACCTGTAATGGCGCCACCGTCACCAAAGACTTTATCCTCAATGACAATGCTTTCAGTTTGGGTATCACCGTCACTGTCTGTAACAGTCGCTTCTACTGTTACATCACCTACAACACCCTCAAAAGGTGTAAAACTATAGCTATTGTCTTTACTGTTAAAGGTAATTTCGCCTAGTTTTTCACCATTAACAATAAGTTCTTTCTTTGCATCGGCTGCGACTTCAATTGCTTCACCGTTGATGGTTACTTTATATGTTACAGTGGCGCCATCAGCATCTGCACCGATTGTAACTTCAAAACCACCGGTAATAGGATCGCTTACTTTTGTGTATTCCGTTACAGAATCATCGCTAACAGTAATACTTGGGCCATCGTCTAAAATATCCACATTAACTATAACATCAAGACTTTCACCGCCAGTTGTGGCTTCTTTGCCGTCAAACACTTGCACTGTGAACGAATCAGCATTTTCTTGCTTTTCATCATGCTCAGCAGTCGAGTGCTCTTCATAAGCTTTTACTTGGGTATATTTGTAGGTTAAAGTAAAAGTACCATCCTTTTCTGTAAGACCGGTAATTTCTACAGTACCATACTTATCATCACTACTTGCAGGATTATCTCCTACGCGTACAATAGCAAAGGTTCCATCTTGGTTTTGAGTAATGGAAAACTCTACACCATTGACAACAACCTTTCCGCCATCCATGGTTTCGGCTGATGTAAATGTAAAGTTTCCTTCAGCAGATGGTTCTGCAGTGCCTGCAAGGGAACCGTTGGGCAAAAAAGAATCATCCACGGTAACATCGGCAGCTATAGAAGTATGAATTTTAGGCACATCATTGGCACCCGTCACAGTTACAGAAACTTCTTGAGCTTGCCATGCACCATTACTATCTTTTACATAGACGACAAACTTTTCAACATATGTTTCAGGATTACCATCTTTGTCATGGCCAAGTTCTTGAGCCTTGTCATTATCTAAAGTATAGGTAAACTCACCGGTATTTTTATCAATCTCAAAACTACCGTATGTACCTTGAACTGTGGAGCCTACTTGGGTATCTGTTGCGCTACCTGTAGAGATATCAAGCTGAATATCATCCTCGCCGCCTTCATCAACACCATCATTATTGCCATCATCAAACTTATTAAAAGCTGTTTCATTACTTACATAATACTCAAGATTCATGCTTGCGTTGCCAGCTTCATAACCGGCGTCGTTGCTGTCCGCATCATGCCCTTGAGCTTGCCCTGTCACAGTGATTGTCTCTGTAGTACCATCAGTAGTAAACACATCTTCAGTAACAGTTAATTCGCTATCAGGTGTAACAAAGACTAAAGTAGGTCTGTCATTGGTACCAACCACAGCAAGCTTAATACTGGCAGAAGTGGCATTACCTTGAGGGTCTGTAACGGTAACGATGAAAAATTCTTCAATAACCTGGTTTTGATTAAGACCATTTGCGACGTCATCATTAAGTTTAAATGTAAGCACGCCTGTAGTAGGATCAATGCTCACAGTACCATAAGGGCTCGTGCCGGCAACGCTGTAAGTTAAAGGCTCACCTTCTGGATCTCTGGCAATAACTTGAACAGCTACTTCTAAGTCACCATCATACACTTTATTAGGATTAACACTATTCACTGCGCCGGAGCCATCACGGCCAGCGCCAGATTCTGTCACAAACATATCAGCATCGCTAAGCTGTGGGTGTTTGTCATCATTACCATCTGGAATCTCTATAAAACCTAAAAGAGAAGGCGCAAGGTTCACACCATCAACATCACCACCACCTTCGCGATCTTCTTCTTCATCGAAAGCATCAGGATAGGCTTGATCCAGGCGTCCTAAGCGATCAATACCGCCAAGGAGTTCACCAAAAATGGTATCCACGCTGCTACCGCTACCTTGAGGACTTGAGTTTGTACCACCGGCTGCAGGCATAAGCTCTTCACCAAGAGCAGCAAAGAAAGACTCACCGTCCACCTCAGCGCCTTCAATAAGGAAGGTGGGCATATTTTCAGAGGTATAGGCCTCATAGAAATTTTCAAGATTTACCGAGGAACCATCCTCAAAGGACATAACAAGATTGTCTCCGTCACGGCTAAGCGTGGCCTGGGCAGAATCAAACTCAAAAACTAAACGATCTTCGGCTTGTGGAGTTAAAGTGGTGGTGCTTCCGGCTACGGGCTTTTGTAATAAAATGTCAGCCATAATAATTTCCTTTTGCGAGTAAAGTACGCGGCACGCAAAAATAGAGCGTTTGCCACAAATGGTACGAAAAAACGCCCCATAGGACGTTGCAATAAGTAGGGAATATATGGGCGTACGATGCTGTGCCGTACGACGAGGCTATGCCTCAGGCAGCTCAAGAGAAAATTCTTGGAAGCCCGCATACTACAATAAAGAAATGGTAGTATACCAATAAGGAATGCTTTTTAGTAGAAGTGCATTCACACGCTCTCATGGCGTAAGATATAGCTAACAGTGAGTGCTTTCATTGTCAAGAGCATCTTAGTAAGAATTGTAAAAAATATACCTGTTCGTAGTTTTTCGCAGAGCAAGGCTTGAGTAGCCTACATCTGAAAATATTTTTTACCGTGTTTTTTCAAAAACTAAGACACTACGAGCCTACTACTTTTTGTGGGCGGCTACACTGCCATGGCTTAAGGCAAGAATAAAATCAATAGATACGATTAGGCAAAGTTAATAGTAATCATTTCAGCCGTGAAAGATCCAAGACTATTATTGATAGCATCTTGAATCAGACTAGTATAATCATTACCTCCTAGATCAATAGATGCAAAAGCATTTGCTCCCTGGCCATTAAGAGTTAAATTAATAGTAGCGCCGGCTGAAGCATCTGAATTATTAAAATAAAATTTATCCCCACTACTTCCACCAGAGTCAATATTTACTGTACTACCATTATTTATATCTACATCTATGGTATCATTGGAGCTCATACCCACGTCAATGTTCACGGTGCCGCTAGACGTATAGATAGTACCGCCTGTCATACTTCCAATAGTTATAGTATTTGTGCCCCCTTGAGTCCAAAGCGCTCCTCCCGATAAGGTGCCGTTAATGGTAATATTATCATTTCCATTATACGTGTAAATATCACCCTCACTCATATTTCCAGTCACGGTAATAGAATCCACATCCTGACCGCCGGTAATACTTGCCGCCGCAGAGCTCAAACCGCCCACACTCAGTGTATTAAATCCATCTCCTAAAGCAATGGTGCCGGAATTAAGAACACCGGTAAAAGAGAGAGAGTCAGTAGCAGCCGTACCAGTGAAAGAGTAGGTGCCATCTCCTGTTACACTAACGCTTACTTGTTGCGACGTGGTCAATCCATTATCTGTAACATGCACGTAAAAATTATCCGTAACAGTCTCACCGGGCTTAAGAGTGTCAGAGGGACCCAATGTATAGCGATACTCAACGCCGCCATTATCTACAAGTTCCAAAGAGCCATAAGTACCAGCAATACTGTTACCCACTCCAAACTTTTGTGATAGATCGGTGAGGCTAGCTTCATAACTATTTACATCGGCTATAGAAGAACCCGTACTGCTCGTGGCAAGAATGCTCACAGGCGTGGGGTTACCCCCCTCGGTAAAGGCAATATTACCGTCATCGACTGTGCCGCTTGTTTCTGAAAAAGTAATGACGGGAGGCGTGGCTGGGGGCAGCACCTGTTCTGGCGCCTGTTCAGATGAGGATGAATCATCCGCAGAATCCTGAGTAGAAGCCTCGCCCACTAAAACTTCCTCTAGCTTTTCCTCTGTTTCCGAAGACTGCCCTATTAACGGAACCTCTACTTCTAAAAGCTCCAATTCCTCTACCAAGGCTTTGGCCAAAGTTTGCGCGTTCAATTCTCCCAAAGATTCTGCATCAAAGAGCACATTGGTGAGGCCGTGACTTCCACTTGACTGATCATCATCTTCAGTTTGTGCTTTAACATCTTCTTGTTCATCACTATCTACAGAAACTGACAGGGTTTTAACAATGGTTTGAACAATATCGTCCACTTCTTGTGGCGTGAGTGTGCGTGGAGTTAAGGTATCACTGGCACCGGCACCAAGGAAGGCACCCACATGAGGCGAAGTTAAAGAAAGCTGTAAGCCTTCGTGCGTAGTAATAACAAGGTTATGGTTCTGTCCTATGGAAATGCCGGTAAATTCCTCACTGGTAACCTCATTAACCTTGACCAGAAAGTCCGTGCCACGAATTCCCACGGTAGCTTTAGGAGTAAGAACTTTAAAAGCATCGGGATTTTGTTCCACAACTTCACCGGTAATAGAACGCATAAGCCCTTGCGTTAGCTGCATTACCATACTGGGATTTTCCCCATGACCAAAGGAAAAATCTTTAATATTCATGACAGATAAGGGGCTAAGCATAACAATGCTCCCATCCTCAAAGGTCAGCTCTACGGAAGTTTTTTGTGTTTTTATAATGTCAGATTCAAAAGCCGCATCACCTTGTCCAAGCTCCAAGGTTTTCCCCTCACGCTCTACCACAACGGGGGCACTTGCTTTAGATATTATAGCTACTTTTTGTGACATAAAAAAACTCCACGGAATCTATAAAATTTGTGTTTGAAACAGTATGATGCAAAATCAGCCGCACACACTATGAAAGCGAACACATATTATTGCAAAACATCATATTAAGCAAGCTGGTTTTGATTTTATGGCTATTTTCTTGAGCCAAAACATCTCCTCAGCCCTTTTTTATCTCTATTAAGCCATTTTTGTACCGCAAGTCCAAGCCCCTCTAGAGGCTTGCCATTCTTTATAAAATGTATTATTTCCTAAAAAACAACTTCCTAAATTTATTCTCCCATCAAAGCACCTTAACCATAAGGAAACATCATGCTAAAAAACAAATCTATTGGTTTTAAGATCTACACCATTTTGTTCACTGCCATCATTATCATGCTTGGCATTCTTGTGGCCTTTTATTTTGGAATCAATCACATTTCCAATGAGAGTAGCGCCCTTGCCGGAAAACAAATGTACGAGTTGCAAAAAGACCGTATTAAAGACATCACCCTGGCCGCTGCCAAGGGCTTAGAAGATCAAATAGCCGGCAAGCCCAAAGAAGAACAATTGGAAATTATAGATAAATTCCTTTCTAAATCCCGTTTTGATACCCAAGACTCGGGCTATTTTTTCATGTATGAAGATACCACGGTGAAATTGCACCCTGTCAATAGAAAGCTTCAAGGCAAAGACATTGGTGACACCAAAGACTCGGAAGGTGTTTACTTCATTAGGGAATTACGCGACACGGCCAAATCTGGCGGCGGCTTTACTACCTATATGTATCCTAAACCCGATGGAAAAATTGACCAAAAAACGGCCTATTCTGTCATGATAAGCGGCACAAATTATTGGTTTGGTACCGGTGTATATACAGAAAATGTTGCCATCTTAGAACAGCAACTACATAAAAGCATGATTGAGCAAGCCAATACCATCGAGCTGTATCTTGTGCTGGCAGTACTGGCCTTAATCATCATTATGTTTGTGGCCTCTATCCAAATTATCAATTCCATCACAGGCCCCATCTCCCTTTTAACAACCATTTCCACAAAGGTTGCTGAAGGCGATTTAAGCGCCGGAAATCAAGTGGGTAACAAAACGCAAGACAGCACCCTTGGAAATACCAAGAATGAAGTGGATATTATGTCCTATGCCATAAGCCGCATGGTATCCTCTTTACGCGAAAAAATTCAAGATGCTGAAAATGCCATTGAAGAAAGCAAGAAAAATGCAGCCCAAATTCAAAAAGCCTTAGAAACCGCCGCCGTGGCCGAACAAAGTGCCAATACAAAAACAGAGCACATGCTAGAAGTGGCTGATAATTTAGAAGATGTTGTAAATAAACTTTCTTTTGCTTCAGAAACTTTGGCACAAACCATTAGCGAATGCGAACACGGCGCCAGTGCACAAGCCAGACAAATAACCAATACTTCCGAAGCCATGGAAGAAATGAGCATGACCGTTAATGACGTGGCTCATAGTGCTAGCTTAGCTTCCAATGTGACCTCAGATACTGGCGTAAAAGCCCATGATTGCGGCCGCATTGCCAACGAAGCCATCAGCAGTATGCAAGATGTGCAAAAGCTTACCACAAGGCTTATGGAAGATATGCAAAGCCTTGACGTAAGCGCCAAGTCCATTGACCAAGTTATGGGCGTTATTTCTGAAATTGCAGATCAAACTAACCTCTTAGCCTTAAATGCCGCCATTGAAGCAGCAAGAGCCGGTGAAGCCGGTCGCGGTTTTGCCGTGGTAGCCGATGAAGTGCGTAAGCTTGCAGAAAAAACCATGGATTCCACCAATCAAGTGGCAAAAATCATCAATGAAATCCAGCAAAATGCCAGCCAAAGCCTCACGCAAACCACAGCCTCTTTTGCTGCCATTGAAAAGGCCACAGATCTTGTTATGCAATCTGGTGAAACACTTACAGAAATTGCCAATATGACTAAAAATTCTGCAGAGCAAGTGCATTCCATCGCCACCGCCGCAGAAGAGCAATCTGTCACCACCAAGCATATTAAGGATAATATGACCCAGGTGAATGAAATTGCCCTCGTTACGGTGCAAAGCATGGGCGAGGCAACACAATCGGTGCGCGACCTTAAAGAACAAGCGCAAGAGCTGACCAAGCTTACCCGAAGCCTTAAAGCGTCAAAATAACACTGCTCAATAGTGACACATTATAAGAAAGGTCTGACAAGTTCTCTTTGTCAGACCTTTTTTATGACGAACAAAAAACGCCTTTGAAAGGGTAGTTCAGACTCAACCAATGCGCTCTGCATAAAAAAATGCGTACATCAAAGCTTTATCTTTGTTTATGGATTGCCACGTCCTCACTGCGTTCGTCCTCGCAATGACCTAGAACGGAGGACAATATCCCAAAAAAACTTACATTAATGATGATTGATATTTTTCAGTTTATTCCCCTAAAAATCTAGTTCTCGCCCTGTGGACTGACAGTATAAAACAGGGGGATGAGGTATACGTAATTGGAGAAAAAAACATGCAGGCTGTTCAAAAAGGGTTGGATGCAAGGCAAGCGAAGCTTTTTGCGCAAGGAGTGTATAGAGACATACTCGACTGGAGCAAAAAGCAAGCTTAACGAAGCAGACAGCCCTTTTTCAACAGCCTGCTAAGTTGTGTGCTTAGCTATTTCCTTATTAATATACTGCACAAGAAAAAGAGAAGAACACGCCAAAACTGCCCCAAGAATAAAGGGAAATTTATAATCCCACAGCCACAAAGCCCCGCCCACCGTAGGCACAATAACAGCAGAAATATGATTTATGGTAAAGGATACAGCCATGCTGGGCGCTATGTCTTCTTGCTCAGCCATTTTTTGGAAAAAGGTCTTTTCTGCAATATTAAAGCTATAGGTAAATTGATCTAAAATATACAAAAAAGCCACAATATAGCCCACATCTATATAGGCATAACCCAGAAAAATACCAATGGCCGGCAGAAATTGAAAGGTAAGCAGCTTTTGCTCGCCATAAGCATTGATAAGTCGCCCCACCAGCGGATTTAAAAACCAATTGATGGTATTGTTAATTAAAAAAAGCGAGGTCACCATCATAACAGTATAATCAAATTTTTCCACCAGTAAAAATAAGGAAAAAATCATAAAAATCTGTCGCCGTCCACCGGATAAAAAGGTCAAAGCATAAAAAAGCCAGTATTTTTTCTTAAAAACAAGCTTTTTTTGCTGCGCCGGTAAAAGACTCAAATCTGGCTTTTTATACAATGCTAGGCCGGCTCCCACAATGGCAAGCCCTCCAGCCAGCAAATATAATTGCGCATAAGAGAAAAATGACGCGCATAATAAAATGAAGACCGCCGCAATAATATTGCCCAGTGCAGAAATACTGCGCAATCGCCCAAAAACTAAGGGAGATATTTTTGTATTAAAGGCTTGAAGAGTAAGGGATTGATTTATTGTCTCAAAATAATGAAATCCCACAGACATACAAAAGGTAGACAGTACGATACCCATGAAGGAAGGAAAAAAACCTGTCATGGCCACCCCCAGACCCAAGAGCAGTCCAGAAATTATGGCTAGTGACGTTTCTTTACAAAAACGCAGCCAAAAAATAACCGTAATGGCCAGCAAGCCGGGAATTTCCCGTATGGATTGCACTATACCATTTTGTGCAGCATTAAGCCCTACGCTTTCCACAATAAAATTTGTGTACAAGGTTTGCCAGGTTTGAAAGGCAACAATTTGGGAAAAAGTCAAAATAAAGAGAAAAAGAAAGGCCTTTCTCTCTAATTCCGTTTGAATTTCACTGGGGCGAACATAGTTTATAATATTTTCTTTAAACACAGTAACTCGCAATATATTTTTATAGGTGGGGTAAAAATCCATATGTTAATCCATAAAACACAAAAGGATATATTTCTGGGATACTGCCTTTCACAATAACTTCGTGCTGTTTATACTCAATGTTAACTAGAAAGACCACAAGCAAATCAGGCCAAGAAAGCAGCGGCGCAGGTTGTACGCTCTCTACCTTTATATTTTTGTTGTACTCCTCCCCTTCTCCTTGTACAGTAAGCACTCGCGTAGACTTGCGTAGTCTTGGCGTTTAAGACTTTTTTATCTTTAAAAATACATACGCAGAAGCATCAAAGGGCAGATATGAAAACAAAGTATTGTTTACCCTTCCTAGGCTTAAGCCTTGGCGCCGGCATTATGCTGTACTTTGCACTCACTCTACAGTGGCAAGAATTTCTTACTCTTTTTGACAACATTCATATTTTTCCCCTCATAAGCGCTGTAGCACTTTTTATTTTCGCAAGCTTTTTCCGTGCTTTACGTTTAGAAATTCTTTTACGCCCTCAAGGTAGTGGAACCTGCCTCACATTTTCTCGCCTTTTGCACTGTTTACACGCCATCTATGTGGGCAATTTTGGGAATTTTATTTTCCCCGCCCGTGCCGGTGAAGTTTTGCGCATGTATCATGCGCATAAAAAATTACACTTGCCTCTTATGAACACCATTACCCTTTGTATGGTGGATAGACTTTTTGATGTATGGAGTCTTTTTTTACTGGGCGGCGTTTTGGTAAGCTGTGTTTTTAGCCATATGCCCACCCTATCTGCTGGTTTTTTTTCCCTCCTTGGCATTACAGGCATAAGCCTTGTGGCTCTTGGTATAATATACGCCTACCCCGTACATATATATACTATTTTATGTACTTTACTTTCCTATTTTCCATGGCATCTACAAAAAAAATTACGCCAATTTTGTAAGCACAGCCTTTTGGCCTTGCAAAAAATTGGCTCGCTCAAAGTACTGCTTCTTGCCCTTGGGTATTCTTTATGTTCTTTTGTGGTAAATATTTTTATGTGTCATGAATTATTTCATGTTTTTGGCTGGCAGCTCCCCCTTACCGCAGCCCTTATGATGAAACTTTGCTTAAGCTTTGCAGGTAGTTTGCCCTCAGCTCCGGCATTTATAGGCCTGTACCAAGCGGCCGCTGTTTTTGCTTTAGCTCCCTTTCATCTCGGACGCGAAGAAGGCGTGGCCTATGCACTTTTGCTACAAAGCATGTCTTTTTGCCTGTATGCTTTCTTGGGAAGCGGCGGTTTTTTTGCTTTAAAAAGAAAAAACATTTCCCTGCAATAAAATAGAAACAATACGCACCCTTCAAAACACAGCATTTCACTTTTTTTCTAAAAAACCTTGACATATTGAGCGCTCACACCTATTATATTACCACGTTATAAAACGTGTGAGCTTATTCTTGCTCCTTAAGATTACAAGTAGCTTTCTTTTTTTATCATAAAAAAGCCACTTGCGGGTTGTTGGTGCCTCCCACAGCCTGAGGCTTTCTGCCTCGTCATTTAGTAAGTTTTTTTACTAAATGCCTATATTCCTTTTTTTACCTCATACAAACTTTAGTGTTTCTTACCATTCATCGTTATGGCGCTTCCTTATGCGCTAAGCATGCTGTAACACTATAAAAAGGATTATTGTCATGGCTGACATTTTATTACAAAAGCCCACCGCTGGTCAAAGTACTACCCTTACCCCTCAAGCTGAAGATCGTTTAGTTTTTGAGTTTGATTCTTCCGAAGCTACCCTTTCTCGCGATGGCGACAATCTTGTCATGTCTTTTGATGACGGCTCTTCCGTCAATCTGACAGATTTTTATGTAGCCTATACATCAGAAAATATGCCCACCTTCCTTGTTGAAGGCGCAGAGGTGGACGGCGAAGCCTTTTTTGCAGCCCTTGGCGAAGAACTTATGCCTGCTGCAGGTGGTACAAGCGCTGGGCCTCAAGGTTCCGGCAGCTCTGTGGATACCATTGCCGGCGACTTGCTAGACGGTATTAATCGCCTTGGCGGCCTTGACCAAGCCTACCCTGATCATTTCTTTGAAGAAGAATTTATTCGCTCAGCAGCTGCCAATGAGGGTAACGACAGCAACGTGGGCAACGCGGGCAACGATGGCGACGATGAAGAAGAAAATTTAACTCCCCAAGCCATGGCCGATATAAATACCGTAACGGAAGGTGAAAGCGTTACCGGTAATCTGCTTGATAATGATAGCGCAGGCGATACCGACGGTGGCCATTCCGGTAAGGAAATCACCGGCATTGTCCCACCAGAAGGCTGGGAGCCCCTCACCGATGAAATGTTAGAAGAACTTGGTGCCGATGAAACCTTAAAGGATCTTGGCGCAGATTTTGGTTTCTTTGACCCAGATACAGGGAATATCTTCATCGCCAACACAGAGGGCGAGTACGAATTTGTGCTCAAAGATGAGAGCATGACCGATGATGAAACCAAAGAATTCGAATTTAAGTACACCATCACCGATTCCGACGGTGACTCTTCCGAAAGCTCCTTAACCATCACCGGCCAAGGAAAAAATGATGTGCCTACCGCTTTTGCGCCTGGCGCTGAAAATGTTATCCTAGAAACCTTTGATGGTGGCGAACGTAGCGACACAGGCTCCATCACGTTTACATCTGCTGAAACCATGAATGGTGGTTCCATCACCGTGGGCGGCCAAGAGTATACAGTAAGCCAAAACGCTGACGGATCATTTACCCTCACAGGCCCAGACTCTGTGGACGGTATTTCCGGAAATCTCTCTAATCTTACCTTAACGTATGACAGCACTACAGATTCTTACACTCTAAACTTCACCTATACCCAAACTTCGTCTCATACGCATGATAACGTGCTTAACGAGGGCGAAACAAACAGCGCAGAAGTTGACAACAACGAAACCTTCGACCTTGTTATTCAAGACGGCAAAGAAGGCAGTAATCCAGAAGGTTTACAAGGTTCCATCACGGTAAACATTACCGACGATGGACCTAAAGCTGAAAATGATAGCATAACCGTCACCGAAGGCGACAGCATTATGGGTAATGTTATTACCAATGATATTGCCAGCGCTGACACCGGTGACAACACAGATGACAATGCAGGCAAAGAATTAACCTCTATTACCGCTCCTGAAGGCTGGACTGTGGACGGCCTTACCGCTTTTAAAGAAGGCGTAGGCACTATCACCTTTAAAGCTGACGGTTCTTATAGCTTTGAGGCTGAGGCCGACAGCTTTACCACCGATACTGCATTTGAATTTGGGTATACCATTACCGACAGCGACGGCGATTCCGATTCAGCCACATTGACAGTGACCGTTGATGACGTCACCCTGGGTCACGATACCACTGGTGGAACAGTAGCCACAGATGATGATGCATTATTTATGACACATGATGTAGCAGCAAACCTTGATAGTGGTATTAGCTTTGACACCAGCGCAGAATTACCCACATCTCCTTACGGTACATTTTCTTATGATAGCAATGGTAATCTGCAATTTACCCAAACAGCTCCTGTTTCTCATGGCGTAGACAGCGAAGGGAAAAATATTGAGAGCCTCTCCTTTGATTACACCGTTGCAACCAAGGATGCCAACGGCAACACAGGCACAGCCACTGTAACCGTAACCATTGGCGACTCCGCCCCTACAACAACAGTCGATACAAATAGCGTCACCGAAGGCGCAACCATTGTAGATAATGTCATCACCAATGACATTTCCGGCGTAGATGGTTGGAAAGATACTGATACTTCTGTGGAGGGCAGTAATGCGCTTACCCACATTAAGGTGCCCGCTGATTCCGTTTGGAAAAATGGCGATGATGTTGTCACCGATTGGGTAGAAGTGCCTGCAGATGGCCTTACTCTTACCACTGAGGCAGGCGATACCGTCACCTTTAATCAAGACGGTTCCTACACCTTTACAGCTCATGATGATGCTTATAATGAAGATTTCAATCCTTCCTTTGAATTTGGCTATCGTGTAGAAGATGGTGACGGCGATACCGCTGAAAGCACCCTTACTATTTCTGTAAATGATGAAGACGGCACCAATCCTGATAATCCGGAAAATCTCAAAGAAGAAACCATCCTCACCCTTGAAGCCACAGCCAACACAGAAGAAGGGGGCACACTTACTTATACAGTACATATCACCAATGCCCCCACTTCTGACGTAACTGTGGAAGTAAAAGACTCCCTTGGTGCAACGCATGAGGTCACCATTAAAGCAGGTCAAACTTCCGGCTCTGTTAACGTAAAAGTTCAAGGCGATGATGTGTATCTTGACCCAAGTCAAGTGACAGCCAACCTTGGCAATGTAACTGCGGGTGGCTCTCAGTTTGAAAGCTTGACCGTGGATGGCAGTTCTGTAAGCACAAATATTGCCGATACCATTGACACCACTACCCTCACCCTTAAAGCAAATAGCGACAGCGTAAGCGAGGGTGGACAACTGAGCTATACCTTAGAGCTCGATAATCCTGCACAAACAGAAATGAAGGTTACCGTAACCGTCAATGGCGTCGAGCATGAAGTCACCATTCCTGCAGACTCTAAAAGTGCCACCCTCACTGTAGATGTGGCCGCCAATAGCGGTGGTGGCTCCATAAATGCTTCTATTAGCAAAACTGAAGGTGGTAACTTTGAACAGTTAACCACCGTCAATCCCTCCAACGTTACTATTACCGATGTCACCATCTCTCCCGACGACTACAGTAGCACTGTAGAAGTTGATGAAGAAGGCCTTGCCGACGGTACGGGCGGTGCAGCTGACGCAAGTGAAGTTGCTGTTTGGACTAGCCCTGATGGCTATACTATTCAAGAAGCTAGTATACCTGAAGGCGCTCCTTATGAGGTATTCGTTAATGCAGAAACTGGTGAGATTACAGTTACCCTCACGGACAATGTTACACAAAAAAATGATACCGGCGAATCTTGGTCTAAGGATGATAGTATTGTTAGTGACCAAAAAATCACCGTCACTTTGAAAGATGCTAACGGTAACCTTGTAGATGTAGAGGTTAATGTAAGCATCAGCGACGATGCTCCTGTCATCTCCGGTGATAACATGGTGGATGTTGACGGTGATTCTATCCTCGATACCAGCGTCGCCACTGTGACAGACGGCATAGCCTCTGCTGAAATCGAAGTGGACTTTGGCGCAGACATGGAAGGTGGAATGATTCTTTCTCCTGACACCGGTACAATACCTGTAGGTGTAAAGTGGGAAAACGGCACATGGGTTGAAATGGAAAGCGAGTCCTTTCCCGGTGTTCCTGTAGACTATACCTATGAAGAAGGCGTTCACACCATCATTCTTGGCGATGTAACCATGACCAGTACCGACAATATGAATTGGACTGTGGAATACAAAGCCGATGCCGAGGATAAAACTATCATCTTTAAAGACGGCGACGGTGACAAGATAACGCACACCATCACAGCCGAAGCACCTGAAATCAGCTTTGGTGATGGCCTTACATCTTCCACTGTAACAACCTACGACGCAGCCGTTGATGGTGTTACCGCCAGCGGGGAACAACCTAAAGGCGCTACCAGCACGGCAGAAGGCACTTTTACCATCACTTCTGAAGATGGTATGGCAAGCTTTACCATTAACGGTGAAGAATTCAGCTTTGATGGTGATACTCCTAACTGGGATTCCGGCACTCAAGTACACGGCGAGTATGGCTATATAGACAATGTCCAAGTAACATTTGAAAATGGCGTATACACCGTAACCTACGACTATACTCAAACCAGCACCTCTTCAGAACATAATCAAAACACCTCAGCCGATGGTAGCGATTATAACACTGACAAAGCTCTAGGCGAAAGCTTTGACATCACCGTTACCGACAACAATGGCGATGTCACCAGCGCTCCCGGCGGTATTCAAGTAGAGATTGTGGACGATGTGGTTTCCTTTGCTGATGACAGCACCGGCGAGTTCACAGCAGAAACCGTTTCAGAAGAAGGCTCTGATGTTATAGCGCAAACAGGTGGAACTGTTACTGCCAACAGCGCTGACGGTGTAGCCTCCATTGTGATTGCGGGCATTACCATTGACGGTAAAGAACTTGGTACCGACTACACTGTAGATTTTAGTACCGGCATAGTGACCATAGGCGGTACAGAAGCCTTTACTGTTACTGTGGATGCTAGTGGTAACTGGACCATGAAGCAAACTCAGGAATTTGAAGAAAATGTAAGTATTACCTTCACGGCCACCGATAGAGATGGCGATACCGCCACCACAAGTGTGACGGTAAATCCCTATTATAACAGTACGCCTGACCTTACATTTGATGTGCCTGGCGCAGATAGTAATACGCATGAGACTTTTGATGATTCGAATGACTATCGCGATGCAAATACTGATAATGACAACGATGGACGCACTGTTAATGGAGCCTTTACGGTATCAGCCGGCGACGGAAAAACTACAGTTTCCATCAATGGCGTTGACATTGAAATTGACGAAAACGGTTATCTTATCACTGACTTAACTGGCGTTAATATTACAGGCGAGTACGGCACTTTGTCTAACTTGGAGTATAATGAAACTTCAGGCGAGTTTACCTACACCTATACGCAAACGGGCGCTGTAGAGCATCCCGACAATGCTTACGGCGAACCTAACAGCGATAAGGAAACCCTTACTGATAACTTTGAGATTACTGTCACCGACAAGGATGGTGATAAAGCCACAGGTAGTGTTACTGTAACAGTTACTGATGATGATGTGCAGCTTTCTACATCTGATACGCATGTAACAAAAGAAACGTATGATAAGCTTGTGGTAGAGTGGGTAGAAGCCGCTGATGGAAGCACTGAGTATGTACCTGGCACAACAATTACAGATGTGGAAGTGTTTAAATACACCGCTGGCGTTGATAGTAATAGCGGTAATGGTAGAGTTTCAGGGGATATGGATTTTTCAAGTGCTGATGGTGCCACCTTTGATGTGGGCTTTATTGCACAAGGCATGAACGGTACAACGCCCACACTCTCTATCGAAGGCATGCCTGTAACCTATATTAAAATAGTCAATGACGATGGCACAGTCACGTATAGAGCCGGGATTACCGATGGTTCTTGGGATACATCCATAAGCAATTGGAATATTCCAGACGCCTATTTTGAGTTAACGTATGACACAGAATCCGGTGAATGGGACTTTGTGCAATACAAGCCCTTTGATACAGAGCTTACCCTTAAATTCACCGCCACCGATGGCGATGGGGACGTAGACACCCAATATGTGGTGATACAAGGCACCGATGATATTGTGAATATTATCGGCCACACAGAAGTGATCTTAAACGAAGCTCATCTTGAAGATGGTTCAGACCCAGATGCAAGCCAGCTTTCCCAAACAGGCACTGTCACTGTAGACGGCGAAAAGCCCGAAGCTATTACCATTGGCAACAGAACCTTTACGGAATTAAATGGTGAATGGACAGGCGAAGCCACCGTTGACAATGGCACAGTGAAGATTACGTCTGTCACTACCAATCCTGACGGCACCCATACCGTCACCTATGAATACACTTTAAAAGAAGCCATTGATAGTGGCAGTGATGGCGATGTGACTGAAGATTTCATCAGTTTTGATATGACCATCAAGGGTGATCATGATGCTGTAGGCGAAAAAGTAACCATTGATGTTACCATTAAAGATGATACACCCGCCGAGCAAGAAGATAAAACCTTCACCGTAGCTGAGGGTGAAACAAGTGCTACAGGCTTTGTAACACTGAACTTTGGCGCCGACAATGAAGATGGAAAAAGCATTGAACTTGATGGTGTCACCTTCACTTACACCGAAAAAGATGGATGGACCTCTGAAAATGCTAGCGGCTCTGTCAGCGTAGAGAATGGCACAACCACCCTCACAGTGGGTGACTCCAGCCTTTCTCACAATGGTAATAGCAGTGATCTATGGGAAGCAACCATTCCTACCCATGGGGAAAAAGTTGAAGTTACCATTACTGACGCTGATGGTGACCCTGAGTCTTTCACTATGTCTGCCACAACCACAGACACCCCTCCTGACGTGGTCAGCCTTGTGGGCGCGGCACAAACCTTTGAGTCAGGTGCTAACTATAATATAGCCATGATACTGGACACATCGGGCTCTATGTATAGCGATTATCATAAAGATATGAAAGGCACAGTAGGCACAGATGGAGCCATTGTTAAAGCTGGTGACGAGCTTTCTCGCCTTGGGCAATCTTTGGAAGCCATTTATGACTATGTAGAAAACACATTAGTACCCCATGCAAACAATGCAGAAACAGGTGGAACAGTTAATCTCTTTATCACGGACTTCTGGGGTAAAACAGAAGGCGGTGTAGAGGCTGGTGTTACTGATGGCTTTAGCATCATTTTGAATATTGACCTTTCAAGTGAAGGAGCTTTAGACCAAGTCCTTGCACAGCTCACAGAGCTTTACGAAGCCCATGTAAAGAGTGATACGGATCCTGGTCAAGTGGGTTCTTCCCTTGATGGCACTGGCGATGCAGGATTCCATTGGTATACGCACTATAACCTGGGCTTTAATTCTGCTGCAGACTGGTTTAAAACCATTCAAGATGGCCAAGACCCTGAGGATAACTTTATCAATGAAGCCTTCCTTATGTCAGATGGTGTACCGGGTGATTCTGCTAGCCTGCGCGACGCAGCCTATGAAGCACTCAAAGAGTCCATGGGCTTAGTTTTGGATGAAGATGGTAAAGAAACGGACGCAACACAGGGTGGTATTCATGCCGTTGGCATGGGGGCAGACGCCAATGAAGCGACACTTGATATGTACACCACGGATAAAGAAGGTGCTACCATTGTTACAAATAGCAACATCCACGGTATCTTTATCCCCGAATCTGGCTATGTGGACGGCAGTGATGTTCCCACCTCCATTGGTGTAACAGGTAGCCATAATGACACCCTTTTAGGCGGTGTAGACCCTGAAGCCTTAAGAAAGGACTTAGCTCTCAAACTTGGCAAAGAAGTTGAAGACATCAATGACTATATGCTCATTGACTATATTAACAACCATCCTGACTGGTTACATAACTTGCCAGAAACCATTAGTTCTGAAAATGATCCGGACATTCTGCTTTCCGGCTTAGGCAATGATACCATCTATGGCCAAGGTGGCAATGATATGCTCATCGGCGATGGTGAAGTGAGTGATATTGCTGAACTAGCTGATGCACTTGACCTTGATGCAGATAAATATACAGAAGAAGAAATCCTTGCCGGCAAGGACATCACCACTGCAGATGAGGCAGCCGCCTTTGAAACAAAGGTGCAAGATCTTGCTGTAGAACTTACCAATAAAGCTCTTGAATTGGCAGAAACAGAAGAAGGCAAAGAAGATCTCATTGACGTTGCTTATGATCTGGAAAGTGATAACGACGGCAACGACTTCCTCTTCGGTGGCGATGGCGACGACCTATTACTAGGCCTTGGTGGTGATGATGTGCTGGTAGGCGGCAAGGGTGCTGATATTATCCTTGGCGGTAGTGGTAACGACCTCATTAAGCTGAGCGATGGTGACTTCATCAAGAGCAGCAATGGCAGCACTATGCAGCTGGAAGATCTGCTTATTGACGGCGGCAGCGAAGACGACGGTACAGGTACGGACGTACTTCTTACCGAGTCCGACAAGCTTGACGCTGTAAAAGAAGCTCTCAATGCAGATAAGATTCAAGGTGTGGAAGTGTTTGTCTTTGGCGATGTGGAAGGAGGCAATGCTAATGAAATTATCAAAAACCTTGACTTCCAAGATGAAAGCCGCTGGACAGCACGCGATTCCGGCGTGGATGGCTTTAGTGAATACGGCGATGCCAACGGCATCACTATCTTGGTGCAAAACGGCGTCATAATGTCATAAAAACATAAGACAAAGCCCTCCATACGTAACTATATGGAGGGCTTTTTTTATGCCCTTTGCCCTACTACATTTACCACCAAGATTTTCACCTTGCCAAAGCCCATACCCTATTATAGAAAAGGGGAGTCGTTTTTTTTTGCTCTTTCACATCAAAAAATATTGATATGAAAAAAGCACGGCAATGCGCAAAAGAGGAAAGCCATGGCAGAAAATAGCAGTACAGACCCCCTTAAGCACATGCAGGAAGATTTACAACGCGCTTTGCAGCATAATCCCTTGCAGCGTAATGTAAATCAGGCGCAAGACAGCCATCATGCACCCTCTATTTCCCCTACACCTGCAGTTACGTGGGGCATGGTCATAGATAGGCAAAAATGTATAGGCTGTAATGCCTGCACCGTGGCCTGTATTACAGAAAATGCCTTAGCGCCACAGGTGGTTTTTCGCCCAGTGCTGGAAGAAGAGCATGGCGCGTATCCGCACCCTGTACGCGTATACACGCCAAAACCCTGTATGCACTGCCAAAATCCCCCTTGTGTGCCTGTATGTCCTGTGCAAGCCACGGCTAAAGACCTTGCCACCGGCGTGGTATACATAGATAAAAATCTGTGCATAGGCTGTAAAAAATGTATCAAGGCCTGCCCCTATGGCGCCAGAGTGCTAGATAACGGACAGCAGTATAGTACACATGCCCCTGCGCTTAGCCCTTGCCTTGTGGGGCAAGAAGGCATGCGCCAAGGTTATGGAGAAAGAGGTGACTTTCAAAAAACTAGAAATATAGTGCAAAAGTGCCATTTTTGCCTGCATAGAGTGCACGAGGGCATATTGCCGGCTTGCGTAACCTCCTGTATAGCCAAGGCCACTTTTTTTGGAAATCTCAACGATGCCGAGGCTCTTGTAACAAAAATGTACAGTGCCGGCGCCGCACCTCTACTGCCAGAGGCACACACCGCCCCCCGCGTTTTTTACCTTTCATAACACAGCACGCTAGGATAAGAATATGGAAAATCAGCTTTATACCGTCTGCCAACAATGCAATACCAATTGCGGCATACGTGTAAAAACACATGAGGGAAGGGTGCATAAAATTGAAGGCAACCCTTACAGCCCTTGGACGAAAACGCCGCATATTCCCTATGCCACCCCCTTGCATGAGGCAGCCACACAAGAAGGCGCTCTGTGCCCCAAGGGCTATGCCGGCATACAAAGTGTGTACGATCCCTACCGCGTACGTAAGGTGCTTAAGCGCGTGGGCAAACGCGGCGAAAACACTTGGCAAAGCATAGATTTTCACCAAGCTGTGCAAGAAATTGTGCAAGGGGGGAATTTATTTCATGAAGGGCATGTGCAAGGCCTGCAAGATATTGCCACCCTTAAAGATCCACAGATTTTTGCAAGCCTCGCCCGAGATGCTCAACGCGTAGCCGCCAAAGAAATTTCGCTGGAAGATTTTAAAGCGCAGCATCAGGAACACTTACACCACCTCATTGACCCTAACCATCCCGACCTTGGCCCTAAGAACAATCAAATTTGCTATAGCTGGGGCAGGCAAAAAGGCGGACGCACAGAATTTATCAAGCGCTTTTTCAATGCCAATATAGGCAGCGTCAATACCCATGGGCACACCACCGTATGCCAAGGCTCTTTGTACTTTACCTGCAAGGCCATGAGCGAGCAATTTGTGGAAGGGAAATTCTGCCAAGGGCAAAAATTTTATTGGCAAGCAGATACAGAGCATGCCAAATTTATACTTTTTGTGGGCGCCAACCCCATGGGCGCCAATTATGGCCCTCCCCTACGCGCCGGCAAGCTCAGCACCCAAAGAGCTCTTGGACAGCAAAAAATCGCCGTGGTGGATCCGCGCCATAGCGCCACAGCAGCCCGCGCGTGGAAGTGGCTTCCCATTCGCTCCCAAGGGGTAGCCGCTTTAGGCATGGGCATGCTGCACTATATTTTAGAAAATCATCGCTATGCCGCTTCGTATCTTAAAAATTGCAATAAAGGCGCCGCCCTTGCACAACAAGAAAGCACCTGGTCACAAGCGGCCTGGCTGGTAAAAATACGCCCCGATGGCAGCACAGGCGATTTTTTGCGCGCCTCCGACTTGGGGCATGCTCCCCAACAGCGAGCCAAAGCCAAAGTAAAAAAAAATGGAAAAGAAGGCACATGGAATTTTGACGCCTTTGTAAGCCTGCAGGAAGGTCAGCCCCTCTTTTTTGACCCCAATGACGCAGACACCCAAGCCCAAGGGGAGCTTTTTGTAAGCACCACCCTGCAAGGCATTAAAGTTAAAAGCGTTTTGCAAATATATAGGGAAGAAGCCCGAGCCAAAAGCCTGCAAGAATGGGCAGAAGAAGCTGGCACCACAGTCCAAGAACTGCAAGAGCTGGCGCAGGAATTTTGCTCCCATGGCAGGCAAGCCGTGGTGGATATACATCGCGGTGTTTCTCAGCACAGCAATGGTTTTTACAATGTGGCCATTTGGATGCTGATTAATGTGCTCATGGGCAATCACGATTATAAAGGCGGCTTAGCCAAAGCCAGCACCTATGACATTAATGGCAAGGGCGGCTTGCACGCCATGCAAAAAAGTCGTGACCAAGTGCAACCTTGGGGCATTTCTCTTATTCGCCATGGCGTGAATTATGAAAGCACCACGCTGTTTAAGGGCTACCCTGCCCCAAGGCCGTGGTACCCCTTTGCCAGTGATATATATCAAGAAATCATCCCCAGTGCCGGAGATATGTATCCCTATCAAATAAAAGCGCTCTTTCTCTACATGGCGGCGCCCACCTATTCTTTACCCGCCGGCAATGCGCTTATACCTATTCTTGCCAACCCCAAAAAAATTCCCCTCATTATCGCTTCAGATATCATTGTAGGCGAAACCAGCATGTATGCCGATTATATCTTCCCCGATGTGAGCTATCTTGAGCGCTGGGAATTTCCCGGTTCACACCCTTCGCAAGTATGCAAAGTGGCGCCCTGTCGTCAGCCTGTTATACAGCCTTTAACAGACACAGTGCGCGTTTTTGGCCAAGAGCAGCACCTTTGCCTTGAAACATTACTCCTAGGCATAGCAGAGCACATGCAGCTGCCGGGCTTTGGCGCCCATGGTTTTGCGCAAAATAGCGCCCTGTGCCATCAGGATGATTTTTATTTACGCCAAGTGGCTAATATTGCCTTTGGTGAAAAAAACGATGGCTCGGAAAAAGTCCCTGCGGCCAGCGCAGCAGAAATGCAGCTTTTCCTACAGGCGCGCAAACATTTATCCAAGGTTGTCTTTGATGAGCAGCGTTGGAAAGATATTGTAGGCAAAGATATGTGGCCCCATGTGGTCACGGTGCTGCAACGCGGCGGCCGCTTTCAAGATGCCGGCGAAGCCTATGTGGGCGAAAAGCTGCGCAATAGCTATGGGAAAATGCTGAATATCTATTTTGAACATATAGGCAGAGCAAAATCTTCCATGACGGGCAAGCCCTTTATAGCCCATGCCAAAGCCCTGCACAGCCCTGTGGATTGTATGGGCAATGCCCTGCCCGATGCGCATCTGGGCTATGATTTAACCCTTATTACATACAAAAGCATAAGCCAGTGCAAAACAAGAACTTCCGGCAACACCTGGCTCAGAAATATCCATGAGGAAAATTTCATAGAAATTTCTGCTCACGATGCCGCGCGCCTTGACCTTAAAGAAAATGATTGGGTGCATATGCGCTCTGCCAGCAATATGCAAGGCATGTGGTTTATTAATCAAAAGCTCACCATACCTCTCTCAGCCAAGGTACGTATAAGCCAAGGCCTGCGCCCTGGCATCGTGGCCTTTAGCCTGGGCTATGGGCACTGGGCCAATGGCTGCCAAGATATGACTATAGATGGCATAGCCATTGAGGGCGATGTGATACGCCGCGGCGGTATCAATGCCAATGCAGCCATGCGCGTGGACCCTGTATTACAAAATACCTGTCTCACAGATCCCATAGGCGCCTCAGCGGTATTTTATCAATCTTTGGTAAAATTAGAAAAGATAGAACCGCCTTGCCCTGTTCACATGGCCTAGCCCCTTGCAGCAGCAAATATAAAAGGTAAATTCATTACCCTTAATAACATTGATAATTGACAGCACAGCACAGCAATTATACACTTATAGTCACGTATTTATTTTACAGGAGTTTTTATGCGCACAGAAAAAGTTAGCCTTGGCACGCTCACCTTAGAATTACCCGTGGTGCCCCTACCAAACCTTCCCTTGAGCATTATCGTTTTTGATAGCCTTGGAAAAATGCAAATCATTCAAGATATAGCCAAGGAAGCTGTGGCTACCTTTGTAAAACCCGATTGTATTGTTACACCGGAGGCTAAATCCATTCCCCTAGCCCAAGAGATGGCGCGCCTTTGGAATATTGAGTATTTTGTATTACGCAAAGCACATAAGCTCTATATGAAAACACCCAAGAGCATTGAGGTAGAATCCATCACCACCGCAGGCGGGCAAAAGCTTTGGTATGACCTTGAAGATGTTACGGCCTTTAAGGATAAGAAGATTATGCTTTTTGATGATGTTATTTCCACTGGCGGCACCTTACGCGCTTTATTACAATTTGCCGAAGAAAATGATTTAGCCATTAGCGGCATTGCTTCTATCTTTTTAGAAGGCGACAGCCTCAATGTGGAAGAATTACGAGAAAAGTACAATAATTTTGAATACCTTGGCTACTTACCCCTCTTAGAGAATAAATAATTTATTTAAAATAAATTATAAAAAATGCGGCATGTACATACATGTCGCATTTTTTTTGTAACTTTTTCGTCATAACAACACAAAAAGCAAAATTATTTTATTTTAAAATTACAATACATTACAAAGCAGCACATTTGTGCACCAAAAAGCACAAACTCTGCAAAGCAAAGCCTATTTCAGCCAAAAATTAAAAAAATAAATCGTATGTAATACCTATGTGATAAAAAATACTAACACATAACATTTTGTAATATAAGAAATAGATTTATATACCTTTTCACCGGCACGGAAAATGCTTTTAAACAAAATGTATTTACCTTTCAAATTTTATAATTTTACATAGACCTTAAGATAAAAAAAGAGCTAAACCCATCTCCTATGACTATTTTTCACAAAGCGCATGTGAAAAATAAAACATAAACCCCTATGATAATTTTACATTATCAAAACAACAATTTTAATCCATTTGTTATCTTTTTTTGTATACCCTATACAATAGCCATGGTCGCAGTGAAAACAAAGACCTACTAAAGGCAAGCGTAAACTACACACAAACAACACGCTGCAAAAACATTTAACCCCCTAGGAGCCTACCATGGACTTACAAACAACCGTTGTTCTCGTAACTGCATTTTTCAGCTTAGCAACTGTTCTTACCGCTGCTTACGGCGTACGCGCTTACGGGGATAAATAAGCTTTACACCCAAAGCAATTTCACATCTGTGGGTTAGCTACACCCTAACCCACAGGAAAATCAAATTTCTAATAAGGAGACTATCATGTGTAAAAAACAACATTTCGCGTATTTCCTTTTGCTCTCTTCCATGTTACTTTTACTCATGAGTTCCACTCTCCCTGCGGATATGAAACCCATCTTAGACCAACAAAATCAACTTATTTCACAACTATAAAGAAAGAGTAATGACACTACGCTACATGGAAGTTTTTTTGGCGCTGGCAAGAACGCCCAATATGCGGGATGTAGCTCAGCGCCTTTTTCTTTCGCAGGCAGCCATATCCAATGCCCTGCGCGATTTTGAAGCAGAAATTGGTGTCGAACTTTTTGACCGTGTAGGTCGCGGTATTCGCATTAACGAAAAAGGACGCCTTTTAGAAAAGCGCCTCTCCCCACTCTTTCATCAACTTAATAATGTGCTTTCCCTCCTTTCCAGCGAAGAGCTTTTTGGCAAAATGCACGTGGGCGCCTCGCTCACCTTGGCCAATTGGGTTATTCCGCAAATGCTGTACGATATGAAAATCCATTATCCCCATGTGGAATTGGACTGTACTTCCGGAAATACGGGTGAAATAGTACAGCAAGTAAAGCATGGTCAATTGGATTTAGGCTTTGTGGAAGGCGATGTACAAAGCGTGAGCCTTTCCATTACCCCCATAGGGCAAGAAGAATTGGTGGTAGTCACCGCCGATCCAGAGCTGGCCAGTCAACCGCGTAGCATAGAAGATCTCATGTCCTATTTTTGGCTCCTGCGCGAAGCAGGTTCTGGCACACGCGAAACTCTTTTCCGCACCCTTACCCCTTTAGGTTTGCGCCCCAAGAATTTTTTGGAGCTGGCGCATACCGATGCCATTAAGCATATTTTACCCAACGTCGGAACACTTTCTTGCGTCTCTCCCTTGGTTATGAAGCAAGAAATTGAAGACGGCAGCCTCTTTGTTATTCCCGTAAAAGATGTGCACTTTACACGCATGTTTTACTGTATAGAACGCCAAGAATACAAAAACTCCCCTTTGCGCGAAGCTCTTTTTACAGAGCTGAAAAATCGCCTTGCTAGCACCACTTCTTTTCTAAAAAAATAAGCGGTACCCTTACAAAGAATACCGCCATATATGTCATACACCTTGAAGCATGCTTATGGGCATGTTCAAGGTGCATTCATTATTTTTCTTCCTGCCAATCCAAATGCTTTTTCAAAAATTCATAGGTTTGCTCATACACAGAAAACAGCTTTTCAAAGCGCGCTTCTTCACTATTTACCATTTTAGTCTCAAGGCGGCAGCATTCCTCAAAGAGCATAGGCAAGCCCACTGTGCCGGCAGAGTTTTTCACAGAGCGCATAATACGCAATACATCATGCGCCTCGCCATCACGTATAACTTGACGTAAGCGGCGCACCTGCTCGGGGTAAAAACGCACCCACATGGAACACATATTACGGATAAAAGTCCTATCCTTTTTAGAGTTTTCCATGGCCATTTTCACATCAAAAAGCTTATTCTTATCGCCATCTATCACTGTTTTTGCTAAAAGCTTGCCGCCCTGGAAAATCCTTTCACTTTGCGTGCGTAAGGCCATGCGCGCTACCTTTGCTGCCATTTGGGCATCGCGGGGGAAATTATCCACCGTAGATATATTGAAAAAGCGCAAAACATCCAAATCAGCGTCCACAATATCTTCGGCTATAAGCACCACAGCCACAGGCCTTGAGCCCATTTGCTCAAGATAGCGAATGCGGGTAGCCGTAAAGGTGGCGTCCAAATCTTTCAGCATGCGTAAAAACACTACATCAATGGTATGATCCTTAGCATCCACTATCTTGAATATGGCATCAGCCGTATCCACAAGGGTAGCATGCACCTTTTCTTGCGCAAAAATACTTTGCATAGAAGAGGACAATGAATCTATGCCACAATCGCCAATAATAATAGAAATGGCTTGCTCAGGCTGCGCAAAGCTTTCCTGATCAAAATCCACAGTTTCATATTCTTCATGAACTTCCACCGGTACTTCTTCTGTTACATCATGTGGCTTTGGCTGTGATGAAGTTTGACCTACGGCCCCTGCCTTACTTTGTGTACGGCTAGCTTCCCCAGCCTCCGAAGTTTTTGCTGAAGTTTTTACTGAAGCTGTTGCTGTAGAAGGTCTTGCCCCAGCTACTACAGGCGCCCCTTGCAAGCCAGCTTGCGCTTTTTCAAGTTCATGGCTAGCGCGATCAAGCTCTTGGGTTATTTTCTTCACCCCTGTATCGGCAAGCTGCATGCCGGCTGCATTTTCTGTGGCGGGCAACGCTTTCTTAGTTTGCTGCATGCCTTCTTGCACTTGTTTGGCGCCTTCCTTCACATGCTGTAAACTTGAGGAAACTTTTTCTAAGCTCGGCATCACAGCCTTGGCTACCGAAGAAGCTGATGCGTCCGTGGCAGGAGCGCTACGTGCCTTTTCTTCGCTTACAAGCTTCACCTGTGCTATAAGCTCAAAGATGGCACCGCTATTTTTATTCTTTGCAAGCCTTAAGGAACCTTGCAAAAGAGCAGCAATTTCTGCCATGGGCTTTAAGGTTATGGTGGCCCGCGAGCTAAAGGACGTATCTTTATTGCCCAAAAGGCCTTTTTCTTCGCTCACCACATAGCCCAAACTGCTATCTTCCACTTCTACAACTAAATGTATAGGCATATGATTAAGATCGCTGGCCTTTAAGTTTATAGCCATATGGGTGGCGGCGCGCACACGCACTTGCACAGCCCCTTGCTTCGTATTATTCACCGATTCTTTTAAAATGCGCATGATTACTTGGCGCAAGTGCAAGGCATCCCCCAACACATATTCCGGCACATCGTTGGAAATTTTAAGCTGTAACTGTATATTTTTATCGGCACAAGGAGCGTGAAAAAGCTGTAAACATTGCTGCAATAAGGTTTCCACATGAAAAACCTCTTCATAGCTTTCCGCCTTGGCCTGAGCGCCATCGCTAGAGAGCTTCATGGCAGAAGTTACCAATTCACTATTCATGGCCTGCAATGCCAAAAGCAATTCTGCATTTTGGGCTGTATTACCACCGTCTTGTAGAGTGCGCAAAATACGTGAAACATTGCCTAAAAGCACTTCCATTTCATGGCTCATATTATCCAGCATGGACTGAGAATATTCTAAAGAGTCACCTTGCTGCGCATTTTTACGCCATAATCTGCACAGGAAGATATACAATAAAAAGATGATAGCACTGCCAAGCAGCATACAAAATAAAAGCAAGTTGGCTCTGTCAAAGCGCTGTGCCAAAATATAACGCCTAGGATCTGTATCTATAACCACAGCGCCCAGCAAATCACCCTTTTGCGTATTTATATGACAGGTAACGCACGATTCTAGCGCAAATAAAGGCCGCACATAATGGTATTTTTCCACGCTATCATAGCATTTAAAACTATCTTGCAAGCCGGCTTCCGCCATGGCCAGCATGGAGTTATTATCTTCTGCCGAAGGAAAGTTATCCCTATTGATAGGGCTATTACTCACAAAACGAATCTCCATGCCAGCGGCAAAGTCATTTTCTAATTTATGGGCCAATTCCAAGGGCACAGCCATGGTAAGTTTTTTCCCATTGATGGTAGTGGTAGCCCCCGGCAAAAAGTTTTTCGTTTCCTGAGGCCCTGTAATAAACACTTCTTTTTTAGCGTCAAACCAAGTAAATATTTCAGAAACTTGCTGTCCTACACGGCGTGAGTTCTCACGAATCTCTTCGGTCACAACATCATCATAGGAGCTATAATGCACATATGTATACGCTAAAAATCCGCACCATAGCAGCAGCAAAACCGTACCTACAATACTGTATCTTTTAAATGAACGCTTCATAACTCCCCCTCATGCTGCTAAGACTTCAACTGTGGTGCCGATCCATCCATATTCACATAATTATGCGGCGCAGGTCTTGCCATAATCATTTTTTGAACAAAGACGTCTTGTGCTAAAGGCCTGGAAAAATAATAGCCTTGTGCCACATCGCAGTGCATTTTCTTCAATATAGCCACATGCTTGGCATTTTCCACGCCTTCTGCCACCACTTGAATTTCAAGACGATGCAGCATGCTAATGAGGCTAGCCACCAATAAAATGCCCTTTCTTTGGGTAAGCTTTTCATCCAAAAAAGCCTTATCCAATTTCACCACATCCACACGCAAAGAACTTAATCTATGCAATGACGAAACACCGGTGCCAAAATCATCAATGGCAATTTTACAGCCCAGAGTATCCAATTCTGTTATGGCTTGCATAAAAGCTTCTGATTCTGCCACCAAGGCGCTTTCTGTTATTTCAATTTCTATTTCGTGGGGTTCAATGGCATAAAGCTGCATATGTCGACGCATGGTCGAGTAGGTTTCATCGTGCAAAATACTAATGCCGGAAAGGTTCATGGCCAGCGGAGGCAAGGAACACACTTGTCTATGGTCATGGATAAATTGGCATGTTTTTTCAAAAACATACATATCAAGCTTGGCGATAAAGGCATTGGATTCAAAAACAGATATAAAATCATCGGGATAAATGGGAGGTCCATCACTGGGGTGCCAGCGCACCAACACTTCCGCACCACTCATTTTACCATTCTTTAAATTCACCTTGGGCTGAAAATTCAGCACAAATTCATTATGAGCTATGGCCTGTTCCATATTATAAATAACGCGCTTTTGAGCGGTGAGTGCTTGTTTCATCTCATCTGTGAAAAGCGTGGTGGAAATACCGTGCACAGACTTACCACCCAAACGCGCAGTATTGGCATAATCTATTATGGTTTCAGGACATACAGAAAGGTCGTCTATGATATAATAGCCGCGAGATATGGAAATGGTATAATTGCTACGCAAAATTTCCTTCACGCCATCGGTACCATCAAGGACATATTCTGGAGTTTCGGGACTATTATTGGCAAAGTCTGTTTTCATAAACACCAAGAATACGTCATCACGTATTCTGGCAATACATTCTGCCTTATATTTACCCGAATATTTTTTTTGCAATAAAGAGGCACCTAAACGCAGAACCTCATTGCCCTTATCTTGCCCATACACCTGATTAAGTAAACTAAATTTATCTATATCTATACTGGCAAGCATATATTCACCGGGTTTTGCTTGAGCCAAAGTACGCTGCATAATACGTAGGATATGATCCTTGGTTGCAAGCCCTGTAAGAGCATCGGTATCAATAATGGCCTGCAATTTACGTTTTTCTGCCTTTACACGCATCCAATATACCGCCACCAAAAGCACTCCCAACACAAAAGCTATGGGAAGGATTTTTTCCACGTGCTCATGTAGCATGCCGCCTAGGGTACTGGGCGCTCGCACAGCATTTTTTTCTTCAAGAATAACCTTTTGCACGGCCAAGGGGTCGAGCTTCTCTAGAAAGGCATTAAGTACATTGAGCGCCTCGATAGGATATTTTTTATTTAAATAAAATTGTAAAGGCATGGATAAGGATGTGGGAGTAACCACATTGTCCTGTACACCAAAACGTGCAATAAGAATCTCTGCCGCATTTTCGGTGAGCAAAAGAGCATCTATTGTGCCCTTTTCAAAAGCCCCAACAGCTTCACTTACCGATTCAAAGGCTTGCATATCCCATTGAGGGAAGCGCTTTTGCACCTCATTAAGATTCATGGTGGTGACATTCATCATACCAAAAGAACGCTGCCCTCCGGGAGTAAGAACCTCTTTACGCATGAAAAATACCAAGGGAATCTGCGCATACACAGAGGAAGTATAAAAATATTTTTCCTTCATTTCTCTATGCCCTACCACAGAAAAAGTCATATCCAAATGTCTAATATCTTCTGTAGATGCAGGGTCATAAGGCACAAGGCGTGTAGGGTTTGTGTGCATTTTTTGTAAAAGGCGCAATACCCCAATACTTATACCTGCAGGCTCGCCCTGCTCATTCACATATTGTATGGGACGTAGCGCTTCAGCAAAGCCCACCTCTGCCACTTTGCGCGGATTTTCCATTATATGGATTTCTTCAGGGCTTAAGGTATGGCGCAAAGAGAAAGTAGATTTATTGACATGCTTTAAGAAGAGCTTTTTTAAGGCTACTGCGTCATAGCGCTCCGCCTGCTCCATGGCAGCGTCTAAGGCATTGAGCAGGGGCTGATGTGCCGGAGTTGTGGCAAAATACATTTCCTGCTTGCCCACTTCAGCCGCCACTTGCTTATCTTCCATTAAATAAAAACCATTCACAAGAATATAATCAGCATCGCTAGTCATATATTCATGATAGGTATCATAAATAATATACTGCATCTGAATATTATTTTTTTCAATAAAAGCATCTAAAGCATTTTTGGCAGCGCTATTTTCCACAAAAATAGCTACAGTCTTACCATTCATGGCTTGCGTATCGTTATAGTTGATATCTTTTGTGGCGTCCGTTGCTAAATACAATTGTGATGTGGCAATGGGATATTTACCAAATTTATAGCGGAACATACGTTCGGGGGACTTAGCAAAAAAACCCACCATATTGGATTCATTTGCCTGTATGGCCGCAAAAGCAGAAGACAATTTTTCAGAAGTGGGAACTAAAGTGAGGTTAAAATTTCCATAACGCTTCAATATTTGAAAAAGTTCATTCAAATATTCTTCTGAAGTGTTTTTCCCATTGGCTGTACCCACATTGGAAGCATAAGAAATACGCAAATCCACCGCAGCTTTTTGCGCAGAGTTTTGCGAAGAAGCAAGCTCAATAGACGAAGCGGAAAAGGCAGGGGAAATACAAGAAAAGTTACCTAAAAAGACAAGGAAAAGCAGCGAGAAAAAAAGTTTTTTCCTAAACCAAAAACCATGAGAAACAATCTGAACAGCAGACATAAACCTCAACTCCTTGACTCAGGCAACAGAAAAAGTGCTAAAGCCAATGTTTGACAAATACCAAGGAGCGAGGCGTATTTGATAGAAACTTAAAGCGTGAAAGTATTTACTCTCTTTTACAACTAAAAACTAACACTGAGGGAACACCCTGTCAATGAAACTTGACGCCTTAGACGCAGTATGGAAATCTTTTTGTGCTATTTTTCACATAAAAGCTTGCATTATTTCAACAAGAAAAGTTTTTATTTACAAAGAAAAGAAAATTTAAAAAAGTTCAAGAAAATTTATAATTTACTTGCAAATATAAGAAAAGCTTTTATGTATAGTACGTCACTTTCTTGTCACGCAATGCACGTTAACGCGCCATATCTGCATTTTATATGAATGGCTCGTCGTATAACGCGTACGACCAAGCGTCATCTATACTTTGCCACAGGACGTGGCAAGTGCCGCGCAGCGGAGCAAGCCAAAGACAAGCATGAATTCACTTCATGCGCAGGCGACGCTTGCGAGAGCTTGCGTCGTACAGGACGTACGACCAAGCGTCATCTATAAGGAAATCTAATGTTACAACCCAATCCCACCCTACACCCCAGCGCAGTCATTTTACACAGTCACCTTGGCGCATGGACAGAAATTGGCCAAGATACAGAATTACACCATGTACACCTTGGTGATTACAGCTATGTGTGCGATCGCTGCCATCTCATGTATACGCATGTGGAAAACTTTGTCAGCATTGCCAACCATGTACGCATTAACCCCAGCAATCATCCCACATGGCGCGCCAGTCAGCATCATTTTACCTATCGCGCCAGTCAATATGGCTTTGGTGACGATGATCATGATTTTTTTGCATGGCGTAAGGAACATAGCGTGCACATTGGGCACGATGTGTGGATAGGCCATGGAGCGCAGATTATGCCCGGCGTCACCGTGGGTAGCGGTGCCATCATTGGGGCAGGCGCCATAGTAACCAAAGATGTGCCCCCCTATGCCATCATGGTGGGTACGCCGGCAAAAGTTTTGCGGTATCGCTTTGAGAAAAATATTCAGGAAAAACTCTTAGCCCTGCAATGGTGGTTTTGGCCTAACGAAAAAATACAACAAAGCTTGCAAGATTTTAGAGAGTTACCCATAGAAGCCTTTTTAGAAAAGCATGCCTAACCGACCATTGAAAAAGCTTAACGTGACATTTTTTGTGACAAAGTTGGCGCTTAACAAACACAAAGCAGCCTCTTTTTAGCCACAAAAGGTATCTAAAACAGGCTCAGCGCTACAGCAATGCGGCGCCATAAAAAATTACACTTTGGAGACAAGAATGACTTTTTCAGCTTTATGTAAAAAAATGACAGCAGTTGCAGCTTTTACAGCACTTATTTGTACCGGTAGCCAAGCATTGGCTCAGGAACAAGTGGAAATTAATTTTGGTATTGTAAGCACAGAGTCTTCACAAAACCAACGCTCTTACTGGGCGCCTTTCATTGCTGATATGGAAAAGAAAACCGGCTATAAAATTAAGCCCTTTTTTGCTCCTGACTATGCCGGTATTGTAACCGGTATGCAATTTAACAAAGTGCAATTGGCCTGGTTTGGCAATAAATCTGCCAAGGAAGCTGTAGATCGCTCCCAAGGCGAAGTTTTTATGAAAACCATTAAGGAAGACGGTTCCGAAGGCTATTACTCTCATATCTTAGCTCATAAAGACTCCCCTCTGAATTCTTTGGAAGATATGTTTGCCGCCGCTAAAGATTTAAATTTCGGTAATGGCGACCCCAACTCTACTTCCGGCTTCTTAGTGCCCAGCTACTATGTGTTTGCCCAAAACGGAAAAGATGCCAAAAAAACCTTTAAGCGCGTCTTAACCGCCAACCATGAAACCAACGCTCTTTCTGTAGCCAATAAGCAAGTACAAGTGGCCACCTGCGAAACAGGCACCTTGGCTCGTTTAAAGAAAAATAAGCCTGAAAAATTCGCCCAATTAAAAATTATTTGGACTTCTCCCCTTATTCCTAGCGATCCCTTAGTATGGCGTAAAGATTTACCCCAAGAGGTAAAGGCTACTTTACGTAAATTCTTCTTAGATTACGGCGTAAAGGGTGACAATGTGGAAGCTGAGAAAAAAGTATTGGCATCCCTTGCTTGGAGTCCTTTTAAAGAATCTACCGACGATCAGCTCATCACCATTCGCCAATTGGAACTTTTCAAAAACAGAACGGAAATCCAAAATAAAAGCGATTTGAGCAGCGCTGAAAAAGCAGAAAAAATCAAAACCATCGACGCGCAATTGTCCAAGCTTGAAGAGCGCATCAAAACCTTACAAAGCAGCAAGTAAATAAAAACTCCTCTTTGTCCTTTGTGCCTTCTGTTTTGTCCTCTGAGCCCCTTGTATCTCTGTGCAAGGGGCATTTATTTTTCACCATGAGTACTCATCCTTAGAATAAAATCAACTTTCGCAAGTAAAACACAATTTGTGCTCTTTTTCTCATTCTTCTGTGTTATTTGACATACATTACTCTTCTATGCTATTTGCAGCAATTGCTTTGAATTGGAGAGCATTTTTACTTGCTTTTCGCGTTTTTTTCAAAGTATTGGCTTAGGTATGCCCTAGGGCACATCAAAATTTTTTATTCTTATGGAGTTTTTTTTCATGAATAAAGGTACCTCTTTATTGCTTGCTGGCTTAAGCTTTGCCATGCTCGCTACTCCTGCTATTGCTGCAGAAGAGATTAAGCTTGGCGTTGCCGGCTCCCACACGGGTGACTTAGCCTCTTACGGTATTCCTACCTGGAATGCAGCCGTTCTTTTGGCTGAAGAAATCAATGCCAAGGGCGGCATCGACGGTAAAAAAATCGTTATTATTGCCCAAGATGACCAATGTAAGCCAGAGCTTGCTACCAACGTGGCTACTAAGCTTGTGTCTGACGAAGTGGACGTGGTTTTAGGCCACATCTGCTCCGGCGCCACCAAGGCTGCCATGCCTATTTACAACAATACCAAGCTTGTTTCCATGTCTCCTTCGGCTACTACCCCTGGCCTTACCGACGGAACCAATCCTTATTTCTTCCGCACCATCGCCAATGATGATGCCCAAGCCAAGCTTTCCGCTGCTTTTATAAAGGACACTTTGAAAGCTAAGAAAATTGCCATTATCCATGACAATGGCGAATACGGCAAAGGCTATGCAGAAAACAATAA
>CAYJAL010000003.1:0-37447 GCA_964367875.1 uncultured Desulfovibrionaceae bacterium
ACTGATCCGGCAAAATGTATGAGTTGCTCAAAGTGTCGTACGCCTGAGGGGAACTTTTGCACGCGTTTTGGTTAATAAATACGTTGAAAGTTTCTCTTTTAACTCATGATGATTTTACTTTCTGTCGCTGGAAGTAATAAGAAATACAGAAAAATAAGTACAATACTGGCCATAATGGTGATATTATCCACCTAAAGTAAAGTTTTTTTACTCAAAACAGCATTGTTTGTCATACAGTGATGCTGTTTACTTGTGTTTTAAGGTGTTGAATTTCTAAGTGTCAACAATTTTTTAATGTATTTTAAGTAAATATCTATTCTTAAGGGAGTGATATACTCGTAGTTAAAGCTTAATGTATGTTAAATAATTTCATTTTTTTATATAAAGTAGGTCGACTCATGCCTAATTGCTTTGCTGAGATACTTATGTTTCCATTATTTTTTGCAAGAGTGTTTTTTATAATATCTGATTCAGCATTTTCAAAAGACTGTTTAGAAAAATTTTCTGTAGCAGGTTCTATACTTTTGCTTACAAAATCTAAGTAATCAAGGGTTATTTTTTTTCCTTGTGCTAAATATATAGCTCTATCAATAGCATTTTCTAATTGTCGAATATTGCCTGGCCAATTATAATTTAAAAGTGCTTTTTGTGCTTTGGGGGTTATATCTTCGTAAGAAATATTTTCGTGCCTTTTGATAAAGGTTTGCGTCAATATGGCTATATCTTCCTTTCTTTCGCGTAAAGGGGGAAGTCGTAAAGTAAGTGTAGATATTCTATAAAATAAATCTGATCTAAAGCAATTTTCTCTCATTTCTTTTTCTAAATCTTTATTAGTAGCAGAAATAATACGTATATTGATTTTAGTGGGAGTATTGCTCCCTATGCGACAGAGTTCTCCAGATTGAATCACGCGCAAAAGCTTGACCTGCATATCAAAAGGCATATCGCCGATTTCATCTAAAAAAAGTGTTCCGGTATTGGCACTTTCTACTTTTCCTATACGTCCGCCTTTTTGTGCGCCAGTAAAAGCACCTTCTTCGTAGCCAAAGAGTTCACTTTCTAAAAGTTCACGGGGAATGGCACCGCAATTTATGGCTATGAAGGGGCTTCCGTGGCGAATGCTTGCATTATGTATGGCTTGCGCAAAAAGTTCTTTGCCCGTGCCTGTTTCTCCTAAAATAAGAACAGGCGCTTCATTTCTTGCTGCAATTTGAGCTACATGGGCTGCAGATTTTATGGCCTCGCTGTTTCCTAAAATATCTTGGAAAGTAAATTGTGCATTGGCGCCAGCTTTTTGCAAGGTGTTTTCTAAATAATCATTTTTTTCACAAATGCTTAAAATAGTTCCAACTTTCTCTCCATTTTTTAGTGCGATATGGTTGTAAGATACGGAGAGTGTGCCTTTGGCACTGTGCATCTCTTGCACTCCCTTTTGGGCAGAATGCTTTGAAAGAAATTCTAAAGAGTGAGCTGGGAGTAATTGGGCTAATTGCTCGCCTTCGGGGATATGGGGTAAGGCCAAAAGAATGCAGGCGCGGTTATTGGCAAAGGTTATTTGCCCCTTTGTGTCGAGAGTGACAATGCCTTTAGAACCGTCTTCCAATAATGTTTTCAAAAACTCATCTTTAATAGTTAACTGCTTATGGTGATAATCTTCATTGAGTTGCAATTTTATAGAATCTGCCGCTTGTGAGATGAGCGCCAGTGAAAGTGGCGTGATAACATTAGAAGAGGCGCTTAGGCAGATAACGCCAATTAAATTATTTTCTGTATTAAATATGGGGGTTGCTGCGTTGGATATGTCTTTTTCATGGCGCACATACAACTCATCTGCGCGTACGAAAAGAGGTTTTTGTTCAATAAGGGTCAGCCCTATGGCGCAGGTGCCTATATCTTTTTCAGACCATCTATAGCCGGGCATACAATTACGCGTTTTAAAATGCTCTAAAACATCATCGTCGCCCACAACATATAAAATATAGCCAGATTTATCGGCAAGGGCAAAACAAACTCCGGTGTTTTGTAGCATTTGGTAGAGGGCGTCAAGCTTTTGTGAAGCTATGGCCACAAAGGCATTTTGTTCTTCGATATGACGTGCCAGCTCATAGTTGCTGAGTTTGGAGTTTTGCGGGGCTTTGTGCAGGTGAGGATTGATTTCGTATTGGCGTGATCTTTCATGCGATTGTATCAACGCAAGTTCCATTTCCCTAATTGAATCATCCATATGTGTAATCCTTTTTACAATGTAAAAAAAATTTACATTGAATGTACTTTTCTGTCAAGCATGACGAAGTTTTTATGAAGTTCTACCGAAGGGAATTTTTTTAACATGTATAATAATTTTAGTGTGTTATTTTTATTTAGGTCTTTTTTTTACTTCAAGAATTTTTTTAAAATAGAGCTGAGTAATCCGTGATTGTGTTATTTTGCTTTTGTAAACTGAAAAAAGGGGAAATGTGTAAAGAATTGTTTTTAAATTTTACATTATTTGTAATATTATTTTACATTTTTTGAAAAATGGAAAGTATAATAAAAGTTTAATCCTAATAACTATTAGTAATAAAAGATAAAATTTTGTTGGAACGGATTATGCTATAAAAAGCACAAGCTCTTTTGAGAGTATAGAAAGGGTGAGTTTACAGGCAATGATGTACTAAAAAAGGATACTATCGTGAAAGAAAGAGAACTTGTTATTATAGGTGCTGGGCCCGCAGGCTTGAGTGCTGCGGTATACGCTAAAAGAGCCGGGCTTGATGTGCTTGTTTTGGAAAAAAGCAAAGCTGGTGGTCAAATTCTTATTACCAGTGAGATAGAAAATTGGCCTGGGCGTATCCATGCCGGTGGTATTGAGCTGGCTGACGAATTTCGTAAACACGCTGAGCACTATAAAACAGAGTTCTCTTATGCTACGGTGAAGCATTTAGATATGCGTGATGGTAAGTATGTCATTACCACCGATGAAGGTGAGATTATGGCCAAAGCCATAATTATTGCTACCGGTGCCAGTTTTAAGCACTTGGGTTGTAAGGGCGAAAAAGAATTTATTGGCAAGGGTGTGAGTTTTTGCGCTGTGTGTGATGCCAACATGATGGAAGAGCTTGATGTTGTAGTGGTGGGCGGCGGAAATACTGCTGTGGAAGAAGCCTGCTATTTAGCTCAATTTGCTGAAAAAGTATACATAGTACATAGACGTGATGCTTTCAGAGCCGATCAAGTTGTGGTGGAAAAGGCATTGAAAAATCCCAAAGTTGTGCCTGTATGGGACAGTGTTGTTGAAGAAATATACGGCGACGGCATAGTAGAAGGCGTGCGTATTAAAAATGTAAAGAGCGGCGCAGAGTCTACTTTAGATGTGAACGGTGTGTTTATGTTCGTGGGTACGCATCCCAATGCCTCCTTTGTAGACGGTATTGTGGAAACCACCGATGGTGGCTGGATTAAAACAGATGAAAATATGCTTACCAGCGCTTCGGGTATTTTTGCTGCCGGAGATGTGCGTAATACAGGTTTACGCCAAGTGGTCACGGCCGCGGCAGACGGCGCAAGAGCAGCCATGTCGGCCTATGCGTATTTAAATCACTAGGAGAATAGTCATGGCTCACGTATCTATAAAAGCAACGTCATATTGTTTAAATCACACGCCGGAATTGGGTTTTTTGTATGGCACAACGCCGTATCTTGAGCATAAAGAAGGGCAGAGTGGCAGTTTTATCTTTGAGATTCCCAAATTAGATCAAAGCTATGACGATGTATGCCGCTATGCGCCCAATCTTGCCTATATTGGCGCTTTGCCCGTGGAAGATTTGGACGCAAAACAAAGCCCCATGTATGAAAATCTGGAGGCTTCAGCCTGTCGCTATGGTAAGTATGGCGAAATTATGCCCGAAGATGAATTCTTAGGCCTCATGAATATATGCGATGTCTTTGATTTGCTATGGCTGGAAACTTCCTTTGTAGCCGGTGTAAAGCCTAAGCTTGAAGCCCATGAGCTCTTAGGTGAAGCACAGCTGGCTCGCTTATCGGAAGGCAAAAAACTTACGGATATTCAAGCCGAGGTGGCCAAAGGCGCTTTGCCCTTGCAATATCAAGGAAATATTGTGGGTTGTGTGCGCAAAGGGCATGATGTGGATGAAAACTTAAGCGCCCATGTGCTTGTGGAAAACCTTGCCTGTAAAGCCGGTGGCGTTTTGAGTTTATTGCATCTTATAAAAAATGCACATATGGCTCCCAGCGACATAGATTTTGTGGTGGAATGCTCGGAAGAAGCCGCCGGTGATATAAATCAACGCGGTGGGGGCAATTTTGCCAAAGCTGTGGCTGAAATTTGTGAGTGTAACAATGCCAGCGGCTGTGATGTACGCGGTTTTTGCGCTGGCCCTGTCAATGCCATTTTATGCGCGGCGGGCATGGTGGCTTCGGGCATGCGTCCCAATGTGGCTGTCATAGCAGGCGGCGCTGTGCCTAAGCTATACATGAATGCACGCGAACATGTGAAGAAAAATATGCCCGCATTGGAAAATTGCATGGGCAATTTTGGACTGCTCTTGGTGCCTGAAAGTGACACATTGCCTATCATTCGCCTAGATGCCATTGGCAAGCATAGTGTAGGTGTGGGTGCCTCACCCCAAGCGGTGACTACAGCCTTGGTGTTGACCCCCTTGGAAAAAATAGGTCTTAATTTAAATGATGTTGATAAGTATGCGGCAGAGCTGCAAATTCCTGAGATAACCGTTCCTGCGGGTGCGGGTAATGTGCCTGAAGCAAATTATAAAATGATCGCGGCCTTAGGCGTTATGAAACAGCAAGTAAAGCGTGAAGACATGAATACCTTTGTACAGCAAAAAGGTATGCAGGGCTTTGCCCATACCCAAGGGCATATCCCTTCGGGTGTGCCCTTTATCGGTCATGCTGTGGACGCTATTATGGCCAAAAAAATACAACGTGCCATGATTATTGGTAAGGGAAGTCTCTTTTTGGCTCGACTTACAAATCTTGCCGATGGAGCTTCTTTCCTCATTGAAATGGGTAAAAAGCCAGAAAGCGCTCAAGCCATTTCTAAGGATGATGTAAAAAATATGTTATTGGAAAGTTTGTCTGAATGGGCACAAGACCTTAGCAAGTAGTGAGAATAGTTATGCAAAATGCACAAGAAAATGTTGCAAAAAAGCGTCTGCTCGGTGCTGCTCTGTCAGAAATGGTGGAAACTGTAAGGCGTGCCAAATCCCCAGTAACCTTAGGACTTATGGCCTACGGTAGTGAACTTGGGGTGGATGAATGTGTGCAAAGTGCCCTAGCTGCCATGGCTCAAGATGCGCAGCTGCAAGTAGTAGCCTTTGGCCCCAAGCCGCAAGGCTGCATGCCAGAAAATTTGCTATGGGTGGAAACGGCCGCTGACGAACAAGCCGTGAGTGCGGCGCTCAATGCTGCTCTCCAAGAGGGGAGTATTCATGGTGCGGTGGCTTTGCACTATCCCTTCCCCTTAGGTGTTACAACCATTGGCAAGGCCTATAGCCCGGCCAAGGGCAAAGCTTTATATATGGCTTCTTGCACAGGTCTTTCTGCCACCGAGCGCGCCAAAGCCATGGTACTCAACACCATATATGGCATAGCTGTTGCCAAGGCAGATGGCGTGGTAAAGCCCAGTGTGGGCGTGCTTAATATTGATACAGCTGCCACTGTTGAACGTGCTTTGCAGCGCTTACAAGAGGGGGGCTATGAGCTTACCTTTGGAGCCAGCGCAAGGCAAGATAAAGGCGCCTTGTTGCGAGGCAATGATGTGTTGACTGCTTCGGTGGATGTATGCGTTACAGACAGCCTCACAGGCAATGTGCTCATAAAAACCTTGTCTGCTTTTACCTCCGGGGGCATGTACGAAACCGTGGGGTGGGGCTACGGGCCTTCGGTGGGTGATGAATGGAATGCTGTTGTCTCCATTGTTTCACGAGCTTCCGGCGCACCTGTGGTGAGCAATGCTTTGCAATTTACGGCACAAGTGGTGCGCAAAAATCTTCCTGCTGTGGTGGCTGAGGAACTGGCCAAGGCGCGTCAGGCCGGTCTTGATGCTGTGCTCCAATCCTTATCTTCTAAGGCGCCTGCGCAAGAAGAAAGCGTGAGCAAGCCTGCAGCTGAGCCCGCGGACGCTGAAATCCATGGTATTGATGTACTTGATATTGATATGGCGGCGCAAGTGCTCTGGAAGCAGGGCATATATGCAGACCCTGCCATGGGATGTACTGGGCCGGTTATAAAAATAGCGCAAAAAAATTATGCAAGGGCAAAAGAGCTTTTAGCCCAAGCTAACTATGTATAACATTTTACATTTGAGAGGATAGTATAATGCAAGCTGTTGATAAAGAAAATTTTGAGCAAGAAGTTACTCAAAGTGATTTACCTGTAGTGGTAGATTTGTGGGGGCCGCAATGCCAACCGTGTCTGGCTTTATTGCCAGAGGTGGAAGAGTTAGCCAAAACCTATGAAGGCAAGGTGAAATTTGTAAAGCTGAATGCTGCCGAAAATCGCCGCTTGTGTATGAGCTTAAAAGTTATGGGACTTCCTACCTTTTTGTTCTTCGACAAAGGCGTGGAAAAAAACCGCTTGAGCAGTGATGATGTGAGTATTGAAGGCATTAGAATGCACGCCGATGCGCTTTTAGCCTAAGATATATGACCCTGTTAATAGAGATTTAGGAGAAAAAAATGAGCTTGTTGGAAAATAAGAAGTTAGTGCTTCTTGGTGAAAGAGACGGTGTGCCCGGCCCCGCAATGGATGCCTGTTTTGCAAACTCTCAAGCTGAGGTGGTATTTTCTGCCACAGAATGCTTTGTTTGAACAGCCGCTGGTGCAATGGATTTGCAAAATCAACAACGTGTTAAGGAAATGGCAGAAAAATTTGGTGCAGAAAATATTATAGTTCTTTTGGGTTCTTCTGACCCCGAAGGTGCAGAAATATATGCTGAAACAGTTACCATGGGTGATCCCACCTTTGCAGGGCCTTTGGCAGGTGTGTCTTTAAAATTGCCCGTATATCATATTTTTGACGAAGCCATCAAAGCTGCTGTTGCCGAAGATGTATGGCAAGAGCAACTTGGTATGATGGAACTTGTACTTAATGTGGAAGCGTTGGCAAGTTCTGTGAAAAACATGCGCGATGCTCATAGCGTAAAATAATAGCACAGATCGCACGGCTGCCATGGCTGTGCGACCTTATATTTGAGTAATTGCTTAACTTCTCGAGAAAATAATTTTTCACAGTATGAGGATAGAAATGAAAAAAATGCAGTTAACCTTAGAGTACATTCAGGTATCTGATGTGCAATGGGGGCCTAAAACCACAGTGGAAAACGGTACTTTATTTGTAAATAAAGAAGAAGCAATTCGAGAATTAGCAGATAAAGCCTTTACACATATTGACCTCGATTTGGCGCGCCCCGGTGAGAGCGTGCGTATTATTCCTGTAAAGGATGCCATTGAGCCTCGCGTAAAAGTAGAAACAGGGGAGTTTTTCCCAGGTTTTTTAGGTGGCTTTAAGGGCATTGGGGACGGTGTTACCAAGGTACTTAAAGGTGTAGGCGTTATTACCACAGGTACCATTGTATGTTATCAAGAAGGTATTATCGATATGTCTGGCCCCGCCGCCGATTATAATCCCTTTGCCAAACTAAATAATGTGGTACTCATTGCTGACCCTGTTGCCAATATTGACCCCTATGAGCATGAAACGGCCGTGCGCCTTGCCGGTATTAAGCTTGCGCATTATTTGGCAAAATCATGCATAGATATGAGCGGCCAAAGCTCAGATGTTTTTGCTCTTGCCCCTGTGGACCCTGCTAAGAAATTACCCAAGGTCATGTATGTGAACTTACTTTTAGCTCAAGGGCTTTTGCACGATAACTATGTTTACGGTGGCGATGCAAAATTTTTACAGACCATGCTGGTGCACCCCAATGAACTCTTGGATGGCGCTGTGGTTTCGGGCAATTGCGTGACCGCTTCTGATAAAAATACCACCTTTGACCATTTGAACAATCCGGTATTGCTTGATTTGTACAAACGCCATGGCAAGGATGTGGATTTTTGTGGTGTCATCCTTACGCCCAGCAGTACCTTCCTTGCGGGTAAGGAACGTGGCTCCATGTCCGTGGCCTCTTTAGCCAGTTTGAGCGGCGTGGATGCGCTGATCATTACCGAAGAGGGCGGTGGTAACCCTGAAGCCGATATTATGATGATAGCGGAATGCGCTGAAGCCCGCGGGGTGAAGTGCGTTATTATTTTGCACGAAACCTCCGGCGAGCGCGGCGATACAGATCCTTTAGCCAATTCGCATCCTGTGGCCGATGCTGTGATAACGGCAGGCAATAAGCATGAATATATTAAGCTTCCCAAGATGCAAAAGGTGATAGGGCGTGCAGAGTCATTAGAAAAGCTTGCAGGCTATGGGAATATGCCTGTTTCTGAGGACGGTAGCATCAATGTGCGCATGGCTGTGATTATAGATGCCATAAGCAATTTGGGCACTACCACGCGCACGGGTATTACATATTAAAGGATGGTATCATGAGAATTTTATATTATATAAATCAGTTTTTTGCCCAAATTGGCGGCGAAGAAAAGGCCGATTGCCCTTTAGAAATTCGAGAAGGCATCGTGGGGCCTGCCATGGGTTTGGTTCCTTTGCTTGAAGCTGGTAATGAAATTGTGGCTACTGCTGTATGCGGTGATAATTTCGCGGCGGAAAATGAAGAAAGTATTACCGAAGCTATCACAGCAGTATTGAAAGAGCGTAATATTGATCTTGTTATAGCCGGGCCCGCTTTTAATGCAGGGCGCTATGGTATGGCTTGCGGTCTTATTTGTAAAATTGCTTTTTTCAATAATATTCCCGCCATTTCTGCCATGTATGAAGAAAACCCCGGTCTTGAATTGTACCGCAAGTATGGTTTTATATTTCCCACAGCCAATAATGCCGGCGGCATGCGTAAGGCCCTACCCCTCATGGCTGCCTTTGCCAATAAGCTGGCTCAAGGGGAATATGTCTACGATTATGAGGCAGAGGGCTATTTTAAGCGCGGTATTCGTCATTATTTCTTTACAGAGAAAAGCGGGGCTGAGCGCAGCGTAGATATGATGTTGCAAAAGGTAAAGGGCGAGCCTTTCAAGACAGAGCTTGAAATGCCTAACTTTACTCGTGTACCCATTGCCCCTGCTGTGGCAGATTTGAGCAAGGCAAAAATTGCTGTCATTACCACGTGTGGCCCTGTGCCTGTGGGGAATCCCGACCATATTGAAGCCCATGCGTGCAGTAAGTGGAAAACCTATACCATGGAAGAGTTTGGCGGTATTGATTTACCCCAAACAGAAGTGGCGCACGGCGGATATAGTCCCATCAATGCCACCAATAATGGTAATCGCGTTATTCCTATTGACGCCATGGTACGCCTTGAAAAAGAAGGCATCATCGGTGAATTTGAGAAGAATATTTATGTAACTGTGGGTAATTCCATGCCAGTGGATAGAGCCTTGGAGTTTGGATACGGTATTGCCCAGCAATTGCGTGAGGCGGAAATTCAAGGCGCCATTATGACCTCTGCCTGAGGCACTTGTACGCGTTGCGGTGCAACGATAGTAAAATGTGTTGAAGAAGCAGGCATTCCCGTGGTGCATTTGTGCACTATTGTTCCCATCAGTAAAGCTGTGGGGGCTAACCGTATTTTCCCCTCTGTCTCCATTCCCAATCCTACAGGCTATGTAGATATGAAGCCGGAAGATGAAAAAGAAGCGCGCTATGAACTTACCAAGAAAGCTGTGCAAGCTTTAGGGCAAGATATTCAAGAGCAAACAGTATTTGCTTTGTAATAGAGTAGCGTTTAGGCATAATATATGGCTGAGGTAGGAATAAATATTTTTTGTTCCTGCCTCTTCTACCTTTTAAGGATGAGTATATGGTATATTCTGTTATTACAAATAATAAGAGCTTAGAAGCGGTGTTACACACTTTTCCTGTGCAGGTGCAGTACATAGAAGGCCATATAAAGGACGTGACTTTTATGGCGCGAGACCTGCTCATGCAAGGCTATGTATTAGTGGCTGATCCCCTTGCAGGACGCTTAGAGCGACCTTCACCTTATGTGAGCTATTTTTTGAAAAAAGTTGGTAATAATTCTAAGCTAGATGAAGAAATACTGCGTATTGAGTATTTTGTGGCTTTGCATCATGAGCATGCAGCGTATTTTCTTAGCCTTGATGAAAGACATAAGCAGGATTTTGCACTTATCGACACTTCACTCATTGTAAACTGCGCCAGACAAGTTTTTGCTAGGTAGTTTTGTAGTAAGGCACCACACGCTGAAATTGGAATTTGTAAAAAGTGTAAATGCTTTTACATATGTAAATATGTTTTACATAATGTGTAAATAAATTTTGCAGTATGATTTTATAATCTTTTGATATTGTATGTATTTTTACTTGGTACGGCTTTTGCTCATTGTATGGTAGTTCTTGCAAAAGAGCGCTGTTTAAGGTGCTGAAAGTTGTCTTTTGATTTGAAAAAAGACATGTGCTTCAGATATTGTGTACATATTTACTATCAGGAGAGAGATATGCGTCCTAAAGATACTATAATGATTGTTGGTTGTGGAGAACTTGGCGGTATTTTATTGGAGTATTTGTGCCGTATTCCCAATATTGGGAATATTGTTGTGGCAGATATCAATGAAGACCATGTTACCCGTAAGGTCAACAGCGCTTTGCACGGTGCTTCGTATTTGGACTTATATCCCAATATCACTCCTTATAAAATAGATTTGCTCAATAAAGAAGCTTCTGCAGAATTACTCAAAAAAGTTAATCCTTGCGTTATCTTCAATGGCACCACATTGCAATCTTGGTGGGTTGTGAATGAAATTCCTGCTGAGCTTAATGCAAAATTGTATTTACCACGCGTAGGTCTTGGTGGCTGGGTGCCCATGCACCTTGGTTTGACCACCAAGCTTATGGAAGCTATTAAGCTGTCTGGCATTGATACCCAAGTGGTGAACTCCTCCTTCCCTGACGTAACTAACGTAGCTCTCTCTAAGGTGGGCATGGCTCCCACCGTGGGTATTGGTAACGGCTCCTTGCTTATTCCTTATATTCAAAAAGCCGCCGCCGCCATTTTGGATCTCGAGCGTCGCAATATCCGTGTTGATTTGGTGGCTCACCACTATCACTGCTACAACTGGGCGCGCGATGGTCGTGGCTGGGATGTGCCTCACTATATGCGTATTTTTGACGGTTGCCGCGATATTACCGAAGAGCTGGGCAGCACAAAAGATTTCGTAGCCCAACTTGGCAAATACGGCGCTCGTCCTGGTGGACGTAATGGGCAATACCAAGTGGCTGCGTCTTGCTTGAAAAACGTACTTGATATTTACTTTGATACCAATGCGCATAGCATGGCCCCCGGCCCCTTGGGCTTGGAAGGTGGCTATCCCATTCGCCTTGGTCGTAGCGGTGCAAAACTTTCCTTGCCTGCAGGTCTGAGCCTTGAAGAAGCCCGCGCCATGATGATTGCCGCTCAACAAGCTGACGGTGTTGAAAAAATTGCAGATAACGGTGATGTGCATCTTACTGCAGAAACCGCCGCCTTGTATAAGGATGAGTTCAGAATTGACTGGTCTGTGGTAACCGTGAAGGATTGCTTTGAGCAAGCCATGGAATTGCGTAAGAAGTTTATCGAATTCCTTGAGCGCAATGGCGTAACTGTACCTAAATAATAAAGTAGCTAAAAAGCGGGATATGATAATCCCGCTTTTTAGCGTCGTGGCTTTTGCCTCAACTTGGCAACTACAAAATTGAGAATTTTCTTAATTTTTACTAGCTCATTCCGATAGGGATGAGCAATGAGCGCGTTTTGAAAGGGGGTTTGGGGGAAAACTTTTTGGCGCTAGCAAAAGTTTTCCCCCAATATTATTTTTCAGATGTGCACACTTGGCAATAAGCCCCAAGACTCACCGGAGCAAAGGGTTGTCTGTTTTTGAGTAGTGGCAGATTTTCCATGGGGCGCCCCAGCTCCTTGGCCATGATTTCTGCCAAAGCCGACCCGCACATACGCCCTTGGCAGGGCCCCATGCCGCAACGGGTGAAGCGTTTAACCTCGTCCGGAGTGGTGTAGCCTTCTTGTATGGCCGCGCGTATATCCTTAGCTTTTACGCTTTCACAGCGGCAAACAATGGTTTCATCAGACACTTCGTATATTTGTGGATTGGGCGCAAAAACAGTGCGTAAATATTTTCTGGCCTGACACAGTGTTTGAAAAGTCTGCGTTGCCTGAGCCATTTTTTTCTGTGCTTCTTGTGGCGCAATAACTCCCAAATCCATGGCCATGCTAAGGCCTACGAGGCTTCCTTGAGCCATGGCCGCTTCTCCGCCGTAGACAAAGGCGCCGTCGCCGGCCATATAGATATGATCTTGCGAGGTGCGCCCAAGGGCGTCCACTTGGGGATACCAATAGCGTTGTGTGTGTTCCCAAGCCAAGTTTATGCCAAGGGCGCTGGCTATTTGTATGCGCGGAATGACATTCTCATGGCGTAGGAGTCTGGTGGTGATAATTTCATGCCATTGTCCCTTTTTTTCATAACACACTCTTTCCACATGGTTACCGCCAAGGGCTTGCATTTGAGTGACATGCGGTATTATGGGGATTTTTTGCGTAAGAATTTTAAGCGCCATTTTCATGCCGCGCGTAAAGTATGGTATGTCTTTATACAATGTTCCCATATGGATAATGCTTTGCAATTTATGTGCGAAGCGTCCTGTATCCAGCCATGCGGCGATGGGTATTTTGTTTTCGATGAGGTGCACGGCAAGGGAGAGAAGCAGAGGGCCATTGCCAGCCAGTACCACAGGCTCACGAGGGGCGGCTAAGGGCATGCCACTGCGCAATAAAATTTCCGCCGCACCGGCAGTCATAACACCGGGCAATGTCCAGCCTTCGAAGGGTACGGGGCGTTCCATGCCTCCCACGGCAAAAAGGATTTTGGAGGTGCTGACTTTTTGGGCATGGCCTTGGTGCTGATAAAATACGGTATTTCCTTCAAGACCCCAAACAGTGCTTTGTGGCATATACTGGGCACCGCTTTTTTCAAAGGCTGTTAACAGCTCGCTGCCCAAGTGTCTATCGTGGGCATCAAGGGCTGCACGTCCTGACTCAAGATGCTGATTTCGAAAAAGTTGTCCCCCCATATATGCCTGCTCATCCAACACAAGCACATCCAGACCACAAGAGCGCGCCGCCACTGCCGCCGCAAGACCTGCGGGGCCGCTGCCTATAATGAGCGCATCCACATGATTAGTCATGAGTCACCTCGTGTTCTGTGCTGTGTGCAAAGGTCTTTTGTGTGGTAAAAGCAAAGCCTTCAGCATCTTTACCACTTTCACTGGAGATCTGTCTTTTTACGTGCATACCTTCTGCCACGGACACAAGGCACGATTGAACATTTTCTTGGCCATTTATTTCCATCATACATTCAAAGCACACGCCCATGAGGCAATAGGGGCCGCGAGGGCTGCCGTCCATGCTATTGCTGTGAAAAGCCGCGTTGTGATGTTCATGCCCCAATACGGCGGCCGCCACGCTTATGCCTTGAGGCACTTTCATGGACTGTCCGTCCACAAAAATTTCTACTAATGCTGTCATATCTTCTCCTAGCAGGCAAAACCAAAGCGTTGTAAAGTCATATTTTGCGCCATGGGCGGCAAAGCACCGTCTAAGATAAACTTTGGCAGATGCGCGCTGTGCGCGGCGCATAGGGTAACGGCGCTGTGCGTATTGAGCACTGTGGCGCGGGGGTGGCTCGGCAGATGGCTGTAAATGGCCACGCCGTCATTGGGCATAATGCGCAAACCCGGCCAAGAGCGGATAATTCTTTTCTTGCTAAGCTCAGGCCATACGCGCAAGGCCCATGCCCCTTCTTGAGAAACGGCATAAGGGTTGACGGTGGCGTCGTGGCCGCGGGTTTCATGCTTAAAGCCTATGATGACGGTGCCGCCAAAGGTTTGCGTACAGCCTAGAACAGGTATAGGCATCACATAGGGCAGGCGTTCGGTGAGCAGTACTTGGCCTTTATCCGCAAAAATAGGCAGAGCTTTGGCGCAGGCTTGTAGGGCAAAGTTAGCAAAGCGCTTGTTGGCAAGGCCTGTGGCTAAGACTACACGCTGCGCAAAAAACTCTCCCTTCTCTGTGTGTATGGCATAGGGCTGTTCACCGTGTTGCGAAGAGCTTTGGGGCTGAATGTCATAAATAAGTGTATTTTCAAAAAAAACAGCGCCCAGAGCCAGCAAGGCTTTTTTGTAGGCGCGCATAAGCAATAAAGGCTCCACCACGCCGTCCTTTTCACACCAAGCCGCTCCGCATACCTCAGGCCCAAAGGGCAGGAGGGGGAGCTTTTTTTCAAGCTGGCCACGGCTGAGCATATGCCCCGGATAGCCATTCAAAGCAACACGCAATTTTTCAATATAGTCATGGCGTTGTTGGTATTCCCCTTCATTGAGAACGGGGATAATTCCGCCGGTGCAATTGACCGGTACATCTATGCCGCCTATGTCTTTAAGGTCGTGCAAAAGCTGGGGGAAAAGCTTGGCGGAGTGGAAAGCCCAAGCCGCATATTGGGGCTCATGCAGAAATTTTGACTGACACCAGATAAGACCCACATTGGTACGTGAAGCTTTATTCACTTCCGTGGGGGCATCAAAAATAGCAACTTTTAATGAAGGGTGTTGTGTACAAAGTCCATATGCCGTGGCAAGCCCACTGATGCCGCCGCCAAGTATGCCTACATCATATTCTGTGCAAAGGGGTGTTTTCATAATAGACTCAGTTGGGAAATGGGGCATGCAGAGGCCACATTCCCCATATTGTTATGATAGTGTTATGCCTTATAGGCTGTGCAAGCTACTTCCACGCGCAAATCGCTCATCATGGAAGCCTGTACAGTAACGCGCGCAGGGGCGTGTTCGGCAGTGAAATATTCTGCATATACTTTATTAAATTCAGCAAAATCTCGTGGATCGTCAATCCATACTTCTACTTTAACCACATCGGTAAGGGTATAGCCTGCCATTTCAACGGCATTTTTCAGATTATTTAAGGTGACGCGCGCTTGTGTGGTCATGGTGCCGGCCACAATTTCGCCTTTTTCATCACGCGGTACCTGACCGGAAACAAAAAGCCAGCCGCCGGCCGATACAGCCTTAGCAAAGGGCAAGGCGCCGCCTTTGGGAATGCCAAAACGTTCAATACTCATATTTTTCTCCTTGAGTGGGCTGAAAAGCGATACCCAAAAATGCTTTTTCGGGTACCGCTTGTTCCATGATACTTTGTCAACGAGAGTGCTGTTTATTTTTTCTTGATGAGGCCAAGCTCATTCAAAAGCACTGTCATATCGTTGTATTGCTGTTGTACTTCTTCTTTCCACTTGGCGCCAGAAGTATTGTCGGGATTAAAGCCTAAGTTTTTAATGGCTTTAATGAATTCAGGGTTTTGATAGATTTTTCCGGAAACTGCCACCAGCTTATCAATGATTTCTTGGGGAACACCCTTAGGCACTACAATGCCGCTCCAACCGTAGAAGCTGCCTTTGTAGCCTTGCTCGGCAAAGGTGGGAGCATTGGGGTATTTTTCGCTTTCTGAGCCTATGGCAAGGATTTTGAGCTTTCCAGCATCTACCAAGGTTTCGTAATTATTGGGGAAGAGGAAGGCTATATCGCCATGCTTACCAAGCAGGGAGGTAGCGGCTTCTGCAGAGCTGGAATAGTTCACATTCTTCAGTTTTACGCCATTTTGGAAGGCCCAGCTATTGAAGGCCAAGGTTAGCCATGCTGTGGTGGAAGGTGTGCTGAAGATATATTTTCCGGGCTCTTTTTGAGCAGCAGCTTGGAAATCTTTCAATGTATTCCAAGGCGCATCGGCAGCGGCTACCACACCTGTATTGGAGCGGATAAAGCGTGTGACATAGTCAAAGCTGTCAAAGCTAAGGCCTCCGGTGCTGGTGAGCTGAGGCACCACCACGCAAGGGCCGGCTTGACCCAAGAAAAGGGTGTATCCGTCGGGTTTGGCCTTGGCCGCAAAAAGGGTACCTGTGAGGCCGCCGGAGCCTGTTTTATTGACAACGAGTACGGGTTGTCCCAATTCTTTTTTGGCAAATTCTGCCCAAACACGTGCACTTACGTCACCGTCTCCGCCGGCGCCAAAGGGCACAACCACGGTGATGGGCTTGTTTGGGTATTGTGCCTGAGCTTGGCTGGTAAAGCCTACAAGGCAGGCAGTGGCCAATACGGAACAAAGAACTCTTTTTACAAAACTCATAAAACCTCCAAAAGATTATGTATTATATAAGATAAGGAAACCATTTTTCTTTACCTTAAATGTCTAGATATACACATCATGCTCTTCTTTGCGCTCTAAGGCTTCTTTTTCTTCAATGATTTTAGCCTTACGGGCGCGCACACGATAAATACTGAAAACACTGGCTATGGTTGTAAGGAGTAAGAGCACAGCAAATGGCTTTTCTAAGAAAATCATATGATTGCCACCTGAAATAGCCATGCTTTGGTCATAGGCTTTTTCTAAAATGGGGCCAAGAATAAAGCCAATGATGAGTGAACCTGCGCTGAAGTGGAAAATGCGCATTAAATAGCCCAAGATACCGAAAACAATTAAACAAAAAAGATCGAACATACTTTGGTTGATGGAATAGGTGCCCACAAAGGCAAATACCGTCACGGCAGAGAAAATAATATGACGCGGCAGCTCTACCACACGCAACCACAAGCGGAAGCCCAGCTTGGCAATGAAGAAGAGCAAGAGGTCGCAAAGTAATAAGGAGCCAAAAATACCATATACCACAGTGGTATGCTCAAAGAAGATATTGGGGCCGGGGGTTAAGCCTTGAATGAGAAAAGCGCCCATAAGCACGGCTGTTACGTCATCGCCGGGAATGCCCAAGGTTAACAGCGGTATCATGGCAGAACCGGTGGTGGCATTATTGGCCGCTTCGGGAGCAAGCACGCCTTCTATATTACCCTTGCCAAAGAGATCAGGAGTTTTAGAATTACGTTGTGCTTCAGAATAGGCCATAAAAGCCGCAGGCGATGCGCCAAGACCGGGCATGGCGCCGATGACAGATCCAATGATGGAAGAGCGTAACATCACACCAATGTTTTGCTTAAACTCTTTCCAAGAATAACGACTGTCGGGGGATTTGGGGTCAAAGGTTTGGCGAGCAAACTTTGTGGTTGCTGTACCCACTTGGTGGATAATTTCTGGCAGACAAAGCACCCCAATAACCATGGGGATAAGAGCAATGCCTGACAGTAAATATTCTGTGCCAAAGGTAAAGCGTTCAGCGCCGCTGGAGCCCGAAACGCCAATCATGGAAAGCATAATGCCAAATCCGGCGCAGATCATACCCTTTAAAATGGAATTACCGGAAATACTGCCTACCACGGTGAGTGAGAGCAATATAAGGCAAAATTGCTCCACAGGGCCAATTTTGATGGCAAGATAAGAAATGGGCGCCGCTACCAAGATGAGCAATATATTACTGAAAGTATCGCCAAATACGGATCCGGTGAGGGCCGCATTCAGGGCTTTGCCGCCTTTTCCCTGCTGAGTGAGGGGGAAGCCGTCCATGGCCGTACATACAGCCGGTGGCGCTCCGGGAGTGTTTAGCAAAATGGCTGTGATGGAACCGCCATAAATGGAGGCTTTGTAAATGCCGAGCAACATGGGAATGCCCACCAAGGGGCTTACATAAAAGGTCAGCGGCAAAAGGATAGATATGGCCATAATGCCCGATATGCCGGGAATGGCACCAAAGAGTAAGCCCACCATAAGCCCAAAGGTGATGGCGGCTATGGAAGCAAAGTTGAAGATGGATAATAAGCCTGTGATAATATCAGCAATCATAAAAACGCTCCGTTAGGAAAATAATGCGCCCTTGGGCAACATAATTTGCAAAAGATGTAAACTTGCATAGTCCAAAGCCAAGGTGAAAGCTATTGCTACCACAGCGCCGAGAAGAATGTTTTTCATGCCAAGTAAAAGAGCCACGGCCACAATGATAATGGGCGTGGTGTACACAAATCCTAAGAAATGAAAACCTATAAGATAGGCAAAAAGGACGCCTATATACAAAAAAGTACGCCATAAAGGGTCTTCTTCGTGGTCTGTGACCAGCGTTCTCATTTGATGCGTCAACTTGCCTTTTTTGTAATTGATGTAAAAACCTAGAGATTCAAAGGCCAGCAATGCGCTGAACGTCATGATAATAGAGGAAACCATTTGCGGAAAGAAGGTGGGGTCGGAGTCTGCAAAGAGCGGAATTTCAATATGATTTCCTGAATAGTAGTGCGCAGATGCGTAGAATATTAATAAAAATACGCTTATGCTTATTTCTACCATAATTCTGTGTCTCAATTCTAAATTCATGCTTTCTCCTTGTGACTATAATTTAAACAATAACTTAACTCATCTAATCCTTAATTTTACTCAAAATCTTGAGAGGTGATATTGTATGTAAGCATGCGATTTTATTGATGTAGTTGTGTTGTCTACTATGCAATAGTATCTTTTCCTACATGCGAACGCACAATCTAAGCAAAATGTAGGCCACTTTATTAAAATTCTATATTTTTAGATGTTTAGTCTTTTTATGTGATTTGTGATTTGTTATAAAAAGCACAAGGATGTAATTTTTCTTTACACAAAGGGGGGGTAAATATTCTTTTATGTACATTTTGTCTTATTTTTCTATGACTAAGCTTGACTTTGAGCATGTGTAACAGTATGTTACACTGTAACAATATATTACAAAAGACAGTGTTTTGTAAAAGGGAAAGTGGAAGGGGAATAGAGTATGAAGATTGCAGAGCAGAGTTTGAGCGATATGGAAAAGGCTATTGTTATTTCACATGAAAGGTCAAAAGGCTACAATATTGACCCTCATTTGATGAAAGCTCCCGAAGCTTCAAAGCTTAGTAAAAAAGAGCTGTTATTGCGAATACATGAGCAGAGGATTATGTATGATATTGCTAAAGAACAAATTGACGCGCTATGCATTTTACTCAAAGGTGCTGGTTTTTGCGTGGCTCTTGCAGATAAAGATGGATATATTTTATATGTTACCGGCGATGATGATATCTATGAGCACTTTGAAAAAAGAAATTGTATGCCAGGCTATAGATGGACAGAAAAGGATGTTGGAACTTGCGCTATTGGCATTACACTTATGGAAAAAAAACCTTTCTTCGTGCCTGGAAATCAAATGTATGCCACCCGAGCGAAAGGTATTAGCAATGTAGCAGCGCCCATTTTGAATGTGCAACATGATGTGATTGGAGTTATCTGCATTAGCGGATATACCAAAAGAATGCACATGCATACCTTGGGTCTTGCATGTCAAGCGGCGGAGACAGTACGCGTTAAGCTTGTAAAAAATAAGTATGTTCGCGAGCTAGATATTAATAATCGTTATATGCGGGCTTTGCTTGAGGCTGGTACCAGCGGCATTGTTGCTGTGGACCATGAAGGGCGCATTGTGCAAACTAACAAAATTGCTTGTGCCCTTTTATCTTTGCCTAAACTGCATATAGGGCTTTTTTTTACACATCTTGTGCCAACAGAGCCTTTTTTGATGAAAAAAATTTCTTCAGGTACGAGTTTTTCTGTGCGAGAGTTGAAAACTTCAAAAGGGCTGTGTTTTGTGTCTGGTGCATCGGTTATTTTAGAAGATGGGGAAAATGTAGGCTCTATTTTACGCTTTGTGAAAAAAAAAGAAATGGTGCAATTAGCTATGGAAATTGCTGGCTCTGAAGCTAATTTTACTTTTGACTCCATTATAGGAAAAAGCGAATCTATAGCTTCGGCGCTCAATGTAGCAAGAATTGCTGCAAAAAACGATGCCCCTGTGCTTATACTAGGAGAGACAGGTACGGGTAAGGAGCTTTTTGCTCAATCTATTCATAATGCTAGCTCAAGAAAACATAAGCCTTTCCTGACCTTAAATTGTGGTGCCATCCCCAAAGAGTTATTAGAAAGTGAATTGTTTGGCTATGAGGAGGGGGCTTTTACAGGAGCCTTGAAGGGCGGTCGTGTAGGTAAATTTGAATTGGCCGATACGGGAACTATTTTTTTGGACGAAATAGGCGATATGCCTTTTGATATGCAAGTAAAATTATTACGCGTTTTGCAAGCAGGCGAAATACAACGGGTTGGTAGTTCAAAGACCACCAAGGTAAATATACGCATTATTTCCGCCACCAATAAAGACTTGGAAGTAGAAGTTCAGGCAGGGCGTTTTCGTCAAGATTTATTCTATCGAATTTCTACCTTACTATTGACTGTACCTCCATTACGTGAGCGTAAGGGCGATATACCCTTATTTGTGAAAAGTTTTATGCGAAGGCATGGGTACATTAACACTAAAGAGCTTTTGTGCTCCGAAGCCTATGAAATGCTGCTCTCTTACGCATGGCCGGGTAATGTACGACAATTAGAAAATGCTGTGGAAAGAGCCGTACATTTGGCGCAAGGTGGGGTGCTTTCAAGTGAACATTTCGGTTTGTTGGAAAAAGAAAAAACGCCTCATCCTGTAGCTTCATTTGTTTTTATGCCACTAGAAGCTTGGGAAAAAGAAGCCATCTCTCGTACCTTAAAGCATGTAGGGGGCAACTTAAGTCAATGCGCCCAAGTTCTTGGCATTAGTCGCCCTACGCTTTACCGTAAAATGAAAAAATATGGTATATAAATGCATTGCTATTTGACTGAAATATAAAAAGTATCCTATATTTTCATAGCTTATGATAGAAATTTTTGCACGCTGCTTTGCGTAATTTCGAAGATCTGCTAATATATAGTCGACGTTGAAAAACTACTTAAACATTGATGAATATAGAGTTTTTTACTTAAAATATCGTAATAAACTTTGCCAGAAATGAACGTATGGAATACGTTTTCTGGCAAAGTTTAGGCATATGAAATACTTTTTTTCAGATGTCGACGACACAAGACATGCCTATGGCATGGCTTGCCGCCACGTAAAATAAGCCAGAATTTACTTCTGGCGTCCCCGAAAGGGGTATTTGGAGTGAGCGTGCCTTTCTTAAAAACGTATGAAAATACGTTTTTAAGCATCGACTATATAGACTGCATACACGCCATGCATAGGCGCGAAAATGTGAGAAAATGGCGGTGTATTTTATTTTTGATGTGTTGTATCTTTTTGTTTTATAAGAGGTTTTATAAAATAAAATTCATCTAGCTATCTGAAGTTTAAGTGCTCATTTTATAGCATGGGGGTCAAGGGTTCGAAGGTTCAAATTCTTTCATCCCGACCAGAAACCTTTAGGGACTTAGAGCAAATGGCTTTAAGTCCCTTTTTTGTACTACTTCTGTTCTGTTTTTCCAAATAATTAAATTGCATAAGTGATAGACTGTTATGAATTAATAATACTTTTTCCTTGTGCCTAGTGGTAGCATGTGGCATGAATGAGGACTTCTCTTATTAGTTCGTAAATACTATTTTTTTCCAAGGATCTCGTTATGATTGTTGATAAACTTAATGAAAACTAAGGTGTTACTCCTACCAGCTTTGAGCTCCAAAAGCTGAAACAATGCTTTCCTCAATATTTTGATAAACAAGGTGATTTTAATTTTGAAGAGTTCGAAAAGGCCTTGAAGCAAAATGAAGTTAACTTTACTAAGGAAAGTTATGGCTTACACTTCTTAGGTAAACAATATGCAAGGTTGCAAACAGGGCTTAAAAGCGAAACTGTCATTACACCTGACCTTGGACATAATGAGCAAGAGCAAAATAAAAATAGTGAAAATATATACATTAAGGGAGATAACCTTGATGCTCTAAGGCATATGCTCCATTCTTACCTTGGTAAAATAAAATGCATTTATATAGACCCACCCTATAATACAGGCTCAGATAATTTTGTTTATCCAGATAAATTTGAATATTCCAAAAAGGATTTAATGGACAAAATTGGCCTAAATGAAGAAGCTGAGCGCATATATAATTTAACTGGTAAGGCAACACATTCTGCCTGGCTTACTTTCATGCTTCCAAGGCTTACCCTTGCAAGGGAATTACTTAGCGATGATGGGGTTATTTTTATAAGTATTGATGATAATGAGCAAAATAATTTAAAGCTCCTTTGTGATGATATCTTTGGTGAAGAAAATTATATAGAACAATTTATCAATCAGGTGAGGTATGCTTCTAAATCTTTAAATGAAAAAGATGATTTTCAAAAATTAGTGGAATTTTGTTTTATCTATGCCAAGGGAAAAAGAAACTTTATTCCTAAAAAACCCTTTAAACAATATGACATTAATAAGTTTAACTTTGAAATAATTGAAAAGGCTTCAGGAAAAAAAGTTCAAATGGGTGGTAAAGAAGTTACTATTTTTACAAAAGGCGAGTACGAAATTGTTAAACATGATTCTGGAGATATTGATTTGCTCAAAGAGACGTGGGCATCTGGTAGCGTATTGAAGGGGAATACTTCAGGTAAATTTTTTGCTACGCACTTGGAACAGAGAAAGGAAATTGATGGTTTAAATATTTTATACCGCGTTGAAGGTATCGGTGAGGATGGTATTGGGTATCGATATTTTGTTGGTCCCCAAAAAGCAACTGCAACAAAAGGGCGTTTTTTCTCAGGTGTACCGCTTAATAAGCGAAGTGAATTACTACAGACTGGTGCGGCAATTAAACAAACGCCCATCGTCAATTTTTATGATTATAGTGCTGATATTGGTAATATTCGCCAAGAAGGAGGCGTAAATTTTAGAAGTGGTAAAAAACCTGTAAAAATGCTTCTTAATTTTTTAAATATAAGTAATTTAGATGACAATGCTATCGTTCTCGACTTTTTCTCAGGCTCTGCGAGCACAGCTCATGCCGTTATGCAACTTAATGCTGAAGACGAAAATGGAGGAAAACGCAAGTTCATTATGGTGCAAATAGAAGAAGAACTCAAAAAAGAGGATGAAGCATACAAAGAGGGGTATAGAACTATTTGTGATATTGGTATTGAAAGGATTAAACGAGCTGCTGCAAAAATAAAGCAAGACACTAATGCCGATATAGATTACGGCTTTAAGGTGTATACCCTTAATAGTTTGGCCGAAAAAACGCTTGATAAATGCATCTCCTTTGCTGAGGCAAAGCAAGCAACACTGCAAGATGATTATGTAGATTTATTTGCATTTAGTGGTGTAGCAGGGGTAGATACTATTTTGCAAACTTGGAAGGTGCAAGACGGTTATGGCTTTACCTGCACACATGAAGTAATAGATATTGAGGGTTATTCTGCCTATCTTTGTGAAAATACACTTTATTTAATTCATCCTAATGTTAAAAGCGCATCTTTAAAACGCTTATGCGAAAAGCTTAAAACAGACTGCAAGCAAGTCACTAGGCTCGTTGTTTATGGTTACTCTTTTTCAAAAGAGGCACTACATGAGTTGGAAAGCAATATTAAACAATCTGAGTACACTGTAAGCATTATAAAAAGGTTTTAGTATGAAAATACATCTACAAGAATTGGAACATCAAAGAAAGGCTTTACAGGCGTGCGCCCATGTTTTTAATGGTTTAGACGTACAAGAGGCAAGGAATAATTATTCCAATCTTACCAAGGAAATTTAAGTCTTAACTGCATTATTGAAACTAAGGACGTACAAGATGAAAGCGATTTACGTGGTGACGAAAAGCTGAAGATAGCTTGTGCTAAAAGTTTTATGAAACGCTGTCTAAGGATTTAAAAGATAAGGAAATACAAGTACATTTTAGGGAACAACTTGCCAAAGATGAAATAGCAAGCGTTATTCGTAGTTTTATGACTGAAACATAAGATATAAGCCAGCCTATCCCCTTGTCAGCTCTCGTTTAGTTTGTCATAGTTTTTTTGCGCAACACGCTTGCTACAAAGGATAAAATAGGCAGCTCGATGAGAGGCCCTATGATTAAGGCCAATGAAATGAGCGGTTGCTCAGGAAAAGCAGCCACAGCTATGGCAAGAGCTAAAGGGGAATTTCTTGCCAAAGTGATCATATGGAGGGCGTGTAACTCTCCTAAATTAAAGTGTAAAGCCTTGCCCACAATGCTTGCGACAAAATAGGTCACCGTAAAAAAGCATACTAAGGGAATAAACAATCTCAGAAGTAATTCATAATTTTCTTGTAAATTTTTTCCTTCCGAAGCAAACATGCAAAGCACAGCTAAGCAGAGAAAGAGCAATTGTAAACTGTCACTTTTATCTGCAATATATGCTTTTAAGGAGGGCTTATGCTGTAAATAATATCTTGTAAGCAATGAGCCTATAAAAGGAATAAGTAAAACACCCGCAATGCTTTTCATAAGCTCTTCCATGTTAAAGGTTACGGAACTTCCTAAAAACATATGAACATATAAGGGGAGTAACAGCACTTGTAAAAGAAGGTTTAAGGGCAAAATAGACATATTTATTTCTACATTCCCTTTACTTAATTTAGTAAAAACCAAATACCAATCGGTACATGGAGTTACAAGTAGCATAAGTAAGCCTAGGCGTATTTCCATGGAATGCTCGAAAAAAATAATCCCCAATGCATACGCGAGCACGGGGGCAAAAATAAAATTTATACCCACGCTGGTAGCAGTGTATTTTATATTTAAGATGGCTTTCCATAATTCATTAAAGTTTATAGATAAAAATAATATATAAAGTAATAGCATTAAAAAAAGTTCTACAAACGTTAAAGAGCCTTCACCCAGTGAGGTATATACACCTAAAAAGCTTCCTAAAGTAGCACAGATTACTATGATAAGGGGCTGTAATTTTCCCATGGTATTCATAATTTTTTCCTTATATTTTACAATGGAATAAGATTTTTTCGTTGTGGGCTTACAGTTTCTCGGCTTGCCAACAGTAAGGGGAGAGAAGTTTTTTATCTTATATTTTGCTGTTAGCTGTGTCCACAGCCCCCAAAAGAGGCAGAGTTACAGCGGATAGAATAAAAGGAAAAGCTATGGCTGCATAGTCCCTATGTGAAAGAGAAGGTGTCATGGTTTTTCCTTAGTATAAGAGGCTAAAAAAGGGCAGTACCGCATGGATACCGCCCTCGGTGTGGTTTTTTTTGAATATGCTTTAGAATGCGTAACGTAGTACAACGCCGGCTTTATAACCGTCGCGTCGCTCGTCGTGCCCCCAGGTGTCTTTGTCTATGCCGTTGATGGCATAACCAAGTTGTACCATGGCGGTAAGGTTGTCGTAGATTTTATAGGTAGAGTCGAGGTTAAATTCTACCATATAGTCTGCTGTGGTTAAGTAGAAGGTGCCGTAGTTAGCATTGGCACTGCCCAAAGCAGTAGTGGTGCCACCTATGTGCTTGGCATTATCGGTGTGGTTGGTACCGCCCCAATACGTTATACGGAAGGTGTGGCTGAGCTTTTCCACGAAAGAAAAATTCTTTACTTGCGCGCCAATACCCCAAGTGCCGTCATAGCCAAGAGATTGGTCAAATCCCACATTGCCACCCCAGTTGCCTGTGGTGAAAGACCAAGGGTCATCGCCAAAGAAGGAAGTAAAAGTGCCGGAAGGGCTAAGTACAGGCAATCTTTCGGAACCATCATGTATATTACCGTCGTCCCCAGAGCCGTACCAAGCAAAGATACCGGGAGTACCCCAATCCATTTTATATTCGGCAAGGGCTTTAATGAGCCAACCTTGACGTTGTTGATCAATGCGCTCACCATTAAAAGTATAGGTGCCGCCATAACTTACAGATCCGTAGTTAAGATCTAATTCAAAGTTGAAGGCATCATAGGTAAAGCTCATGGGCAAGCCTACCCAAAGAAGGGTCGTGTAGGCAGGTTCATGACTCAAGTTGCTGCTGTTAAAACTGGCTCCACGAGGAGCAAGTCCCCAACGAGCTGTGAGCTTATTGGGTCTGGAGTTATTACCCATAACGCCACCCATAATCCATGGTGTTGCGGACCAATTACTGCCCTTTACAGGAACAGACAAGAGGAAAAGATCGGTATTATCCAGATAGTTACTTGAATCACCGCCTGTGGGCGCTTCTTCAAAGTTGTCATTGTAAGGACGAATCCAAGCGGCGCTAAGGCCCACCATATCATTGATTTTGTAATTGGCGGAAATACCAGCACCGTCAAAGGCGAAGATGGCGGAGCCACCAGCTACGGCAGGGTTACCAAAATATTGTAAGCCCATGCGTAGGCTGAGTGCAGTGTTAGGCACAATCCAGTCAATATAGGCGCGGCGCACTTCAATAACTTGTCCGTCGGTACCAAGGGCGCCGCCACTGTCGTTGTTACCCCAAGTTTGATCGCCGATTTCAAAAAATACTGAACCGGAAAGGCTTTCGGAGGCTATGGCGTCAATTTGTAAACGAACGCGCTGGGTGGCGGCAAAGGTATCTTGACCATTTTGGCCATAATATGCTGTATCTACAGCGCCAAAACCGAAAATCCATTCACCGTGGGCTTTAAAGTCAACGGCAGAGGCGCCAGTGGCTGCACCAAAAAGCATACCTGCTGTCAAAAACAGGGTGGCTAATTTTTTCATTCTTCTTTCCTTTTTGTAAGTTACGTAACAAGTAGGCTCTAGTTGTATAGTAATGAAGAGTTTTTACTGCTTTTTACAGCGTGTGCAAATTGTGACAAGCCAAGTAAAGCACTTGGATATAGATAATGAAAGCACTTGTCAAGTTCATTTACTATAAAAATATATTTGTGTAAACAAAATGTTAGCTCGTAGTCACAGTAAAAATGAAAGAAGTTGACAAAGTTTTTTTATACCTATATTGCATTGTTTCACTTTGGCATGAAGCAGGCGAGGGCGCTTACATCATGCTCTCTTTTTTTTGACAACATTTCTTTCGATGAGTAGACATCATGACTTTTTTTGAAGTTTTCATTATTGCAGTGGCTTTAGCTGCAGACGCTTTTTCTGTGGCCTTGATAGTGAGTATTAAGGGCTGTAATTCCGCAAAGCATATTGTGCGTTTGGCCTCTATTTTTGGTTTTTTCCAATTTTTCATGCCCTTGGTGGGTTTTTTCCTTTTCAATCAAGTGCATGACTTTATTGAAGCCTTTGATCATTGGGTGGCCTTTATTTTGCTGGCAGTGGTGGGCGGAAAAATGCTTTGGGAGGGCTATACCCATGATGGCACAGAGGAAGAAGCCTCTAATGCTACTGATCCCACCAAGGGGCTCACGGCCATCACTTTAGCCATTGCCACCAGCATTGATGCCTTGGCTGTGGGGGGCACCTTTGCCACATTGCACCTTGATGTGTGGATACCAGCTTTAATTATTGGTATTGTATGCTTTGTTATGACGGCACTGGGCATGATTGTAAGCCGATGTATACTGCAAAAGAATACGCTTATTGTAAAATATGCCAATATGATAGGCGGTATTATTCTCATAGGCATAGGGCTGAGAATACTTTTGCCGGATTTGTATAGCGTATAACACTTTCTTTAAAAGGTGCCTAGCATGACCCAAACCAATCGTATTACCGAAGGTATTCTCTGGAAAGAAATCCTTCTTTTCTTTGTACCCATTCTTATTGGGGCTTTTTTTCAGCATATGTATAGCATTGCCGATACCATTGTGGTGGGACGCGGCCTTGGCACCTTAGAGCTGGCAGCCGTGGGCGGTTCTGCTTCTAAGGTTGTAATTCTTATAACTAATTTCTTTATAGGCGTTTCCAGCGGTATTACGGCCTATGCTTCGCGCTATTATGGCAAGCAAGATTATTCTGCCGTAAAATCCACCATTTTTAATGGTGTGCTCTTCTTTTCTGTCTTTGGTATTGTACTTTCTGTGCTGGGTATTGTTTTTTGCGAAGAAATTTTACTGCTTATGAATACGCCTTTGGATACTATGGATTTTTCCATGGTATATTTGCAAACTTACCTTGTGGGCATTATTTTTTGCGTGATTTATAATACACTGGCCGGCGTTTTACGTGCTTTGGGTGATGCTAAGCGTCCACTGTATGTGCTGATTTTCTGCTCATTTTTAAATATTGCTTTAGATATTTTGCTGGCCTTAGTTTTGGACTTTGGTGTCTTTGGTATTGCTGCGGCTACGGTATTTTCTCAAGGTTTAAGCGCTGTTATTCTTTTTGTAATCATCATTAAAGCCTTAAAAAATACCGGAACTTATACGCCAAAGCTAGATATTACTGCCATGAAGGATATTGCTCTTTTGGGTATTCCGGCCGGTATTCAAAGTATTATGTTCAGCTTTTCCAATATTGCCGTGCAAGCGTCGGTCAATACCTTTAATGCCCTCACCGTGGCGGCATGGGTGGCGTATTTACGCATAGACGGCATTGTGGATATGTTCCTTTCTGCTGTAAGCGGCACTGTTATTACCTTTGTGGGGCAAAATTACGGCGCAGGAAAAATGGCCAGAGTCAAAGAATCCATCTGGTCCGTTATAGGTATAAGCTATGTGCTGGTGACGCTGCTTATTACGATATTTATTTTGGCGCGTGAGCCTTTGTTCTCCTTATTCACCACCGATGCAGAAGTTGTGCGTATTGCTGGGGAAATTATGTTTATTATCCTTCCTATGTACTTGCTCACCATACCGCAGCAAATGCTTTCGCAAGCTTCGCGCGGGCTTGGACACTCCTTTATGCCCATGGTCTTTACCTTGGTGTGCATAGTGGGCATGCGCTTTGTGTGGGTGTATATTGTTATGCCTATCAATCCCTCACTAGAGCTTTTGGCCTTTTGCTATCCTGTAAGTGCGCTTTTGGCTTCTTGTGTTTTTATTGTGTATTTCAGAAAGCTTATTAAAGAAGTGGAAGCTAAACTGCACACAAGCTAAGCACATAAGGGGCTGTATAGTACTTCCTCATTTACTTCCCCGTTTACTTCCTCTGGGCCCTGCGTCTCCTTCCTTGGCGTGGGGCTTTTTTATGCTGCCCAAATTGTTAATTTTTTGTTAACAATTAACAATTTTTGTCGAAAAAAAGTGTATTCCTATAGTATTTTTATTTGACATTGATAGTCATAGCCTTTATTGAATTCTTGAAGAGTTTTCAACGTGCAAAAAAAGACTTCTGTGATGAAGTCTTTTTTCTTGTGGCATTGTTTTATTTGTATAAATTTTTATCAAGGAATTTTTGTTATGAAAAAAATTGCAGCTCTGCTCATTGCCGGCGCAATGGTTTTTTCGGCCTTTACAGGTGTTTCTTCCGCTTATGCTCAAGACACAAGAAAGGATTTGACCTTTGCCTTTTTCCGCGATGTGGAATCTTTAAGCCCGCATACTACTGCCGGTGAAATGTGGTTCCAAGAAATGGTGTTTGAAGGCTTAGTAGCCATTGAAAACGAAGGCATTAAGCCTGCCCTTGCTGAAAGCTGGACCATTTCCCCAGATGGCAAAACCTACACGTTTAAAATTCGCCAAGGTGTTAAATTCACCGACGGAACACCTTTAACCGCTCATGTTGTTAAAGAAAACTTTGACAATATCATGAAGGATAAAAATTCTCTCAAGTGGTTAGAATCCGTAGCTTTAACAAAAGAATACAAAGCTTTGGATGATTATACCTTTGAACTGACCCTTTCTAATCCTTACTATCCTCTTTTGGCAGAACTTGGCATGGCTCGTCCCTTTGGTATGGGCTCTCCCAAAACTTTTGTGAAGGGTGAACCACGTAAGGTAACCGCCGCCGTAGGTACCGGTCCTTATATTATGGGTGAGCATAAGCAAGATGAATACCTTAACATGTATGTTAATAAAGAATATTGGGGAGCCAAGCCCAGTATCGAAAAAATAACCATGCGCGTTATCCCTGAAAGCCAAACCCGTATTCTTGCTCTTGAAAATGGCGAAATTGATATGGTATACGGTGCCAACGTGGTGGACGCTACCACCATTCAAATGTACAAAGACAGCGATAAAATCAAATACGCTGTTTCTGAGCCTTCTTTGACCAAGCACATGGTGATCAACTCTCACTTGCCCGGCCTTAACGATTTGGCTGTGCGTCAAGCCATCAACTATGCTGTAAACAGAGAAGCCATCTCTCAAGGTATTTACTATGGTCTTGAAAAGCCAGCCGGTATCTTGTACTCTGAAAGCACCCCTTATTGCGACATCGACCTTACTCCTTATACCTACGATCCTAAAAAAGCCGAAAAGCTTCTTGAAGATGCGGGTTGGAAAAAAGGTTCTGACGGCGTGCGTGCCAAAGACGGCGTGCGCCTTGCCTTCACGGTTATTTATGATAACAACACCGTAACCGATAAGCCTACTTTAGAATTTATCCAATCGGAATTTAAGGCTTTAGGTATTGACTTAAAGCTCGAAGGTTATGAGCGTTCTACCTATTTTGATAAGCAAAAAGCCGGTGAATTCCAACTTATCATGGGTATTCCCTGGGGTAAGCCTTACGATCCGCATGCCTCCTTGGCTTCTTTCCGCGCACCTTCCTATGGTGACTACCAAGGTCTTTCCGGCCTTGCCAATCACAAGGAAATCTTCGATGGCATTACTGAAATGCTTGTAGAAGTGGACGAAGTGAAAAGACAAGCAGAAATCAAAGATATTCTCACAAAAATTCACGACTCTGCCGTGCATGTGCCCCTTGTTTTTGGTAACAACAAGACCATTTACACAAGTCAGCTGAAAAAAGTGACCTTTGCTCCTTCTGTGTATACTTTCCCCTTCTGGGAATTTGAATACAAATAGATGCGAGATGTCAGCTGAGAAATAGCTGATAAGGCTATTTCTTTTGAGTTGAGCAGAACCTTATAGTGAGAGGGAGTTTCCCTCTCACTATGCATTTTTAAGGGTGTACTATGAATAAATATATATTGAAACGGCTTATGGGTGTTATTCCCTTATTATTCGCCATTTCCATCTTCACCTTTGTGTTTATCAATCTTATTCCGGTGGATCCGGCTGAGGTTATTTTGCGCTTGCACAATATCCCCATTGCCTCCCCCGAACTTATTGCACAAACACGTGAAGAACTAGGCTTAAATGACCCCTATGTGGTGCGTTATTTTAATTGGGCCATCAAAGCCATGCAGTTGGATTTTGGCATAAGCTATGCCACGCCAGATTTAACCGTTATAGAGAAAATGGCCACGGCCATGCCTAATACCCTCAATTTGGCGGCCATATCTTTTATTTTCGTTATTGTCCTTAGTTTGCCCATAGGTTTTTTGTGCGCTGTATATAAGGACACATGGTTTGACAGAATCATGCGCGGCTTTGTCTTTTTAACCACAGCCATGCCTTCGTATTGGATTGGTCTTGTGCTTATGTATGTGGTTTCTGTGAAGATGGGGCTTTTACCCACCAGCGGAAACTTTGCCGGATGGAAGAGCGTTATATTACCCGCTCTCACAGTAGCTTCTTCATATGTATCTATTTTTATTCGCCTTGTAAGAAATAATATGATTGAAAATATGAAGCAAGATTATGTGCTTTATGCCAATGTGCGTGGCTTAAAGCAAAGAAATATTTTAATTAAGCATATTCTCAAAAATTCCTTGCAAACCTGCGTTGTGGCCATTGGTATGAGTATTCCGCAACTTATTGCCGGTACCATTGTGGTAGAAAACGTCTTTGCGTGGCCGGGGCTAGGTTCTCTTTGTATCGAAGCTGTATTTACGCGCGATATGCCCGTTATCCAAGCTTATGTATTGCTTGTGGGTGTGCTTTTTGTGGTATTCAATTTACTCTTTGATATATTACAAGGAATTATGGATCCCAAACTCAGAGTAGGAGACCAAGGAAATGCTTAAACGTTTACTACGCAATAAAGAAGCCGTCATTGTGCTTAGCATTTTAGCGGTCATCATTCTTATAGGCATTTTTGCGCCGTGGATTGCACCCAATGATCCCCTCAAAGCCGATATGATGAAGCGCTTTGCTGCCCCCGGGGGTGACTATCCTTTAGGCGGCGATCAGTTAGGGCGTTGCCTACTTTCGCGCATCATATGGGGTATACGCCCCACACTTGGCTATGCTGCCCTTACCATGATAGGCACCATGGGCATTGGCCTTGCGGCAGGACTTGCATCGGGCTATTTCCGCGGATGGGTGGATGAAGTTATCATGCGCCTTGTGGATTTATTGCTCTCTTTCCCCAGCCAAATCATGGTTTTTGCCGTGTTGGCTTTGCTTGGTGTGGATATTATGAACGTGGTACTTGCCAACGTGCTCATTAAATGGGCATGGTATGCGCGTATGATTCGTACCAATGTGATAAAATACCGCTCAGAAAACTTTGTGAACTTTTCTAATGTTATTGGTAATAACAATAGATTTATCTTCTTTAAGCACTTAATGCCAAGTATTGCGGCAGAATCTGCCATGCTTGCCAGTATTGACATGGGCTGGGCCATTATTAACGTGTCCACCTTATCCTTCTTGGGTATGGGTGTACAAGCGCCTACGCCAGAGTGGGGCGCCATGCTTAATGATGCCAAGCAAGTATTTGCGCTTAATCCCATGCAAATGATTGTGCCGGGTGTGGCTATTGTTACCGTGGTTTCTTTGTTTAACGTCATGGGCGATGTGCTTCGTGATGCCCTTGATCCCAAGGAGGAAATGTAATGCATGTACTTTCCGTTCAAGATTTAAAAGTGACCTTTAAGGGTAAAAGAAAGACCTCGGAATTGGTGAAAGGGGTTTCCTTTGACCTAAAAAAGAGCGAATGCCTGTGCATAGTGGGCGAGAGCGGCTCTGGTAAGACCATGACCATGAAGGCCATAGTGGGCTTGCTTGACCATAACTTTACCATTGACGGCAAGGCCATGCTGGGCAACCTTGACCTTTTGCATGCCTCCAAGGAAGAGTTGCGCAAAGTGCGTGGCAAGCGCATGACCATGGTGTTGCAAAATCCCATGGTGTGCTTTGATAGATTGTACCGCATTGGTTATCAGATGAAGGAAACCTTTGAAGAACATACCAAGTGGTCTAAAGAAGAAATTCATGCTAAATGCATTGAAACCTTAGAAAAAATGCAGCTAGAAAACCCTGAAGAGGTGATGAAAAAATATCCTCACCAGCTTTCGGGCGGTATGCTGCAACGTATTATGATTGGCATTGCGCTAACGCTCAACCCCGATATTCTTATAGCTGATGAGCCCACCACGGCCATTGACTCGGTGACGCAATATGAAATTATGAAAGAGTTTGTGCGCCTTAAAGAATCCGGCGTGACCATGATATTTATTACCCATGATCTGGCGGTGGCTTCACTTATTTCTGACCATGTTATCGTGATGAATAAGGGGAGAATTGTGGACAGGGGTACTTTTGAAGATATTAAACAAAACGCTCAAGATGAATATACCAAACAATTGGTGCATCAAAAGCAATTGGTGTTGCAAGCCTTTAATAAGAGCTTAGAAGGTGTTTTATAAGTACGCATAGCGTATTTTGAGACAACTTCTAACGCCAAACTCTCGTTTGGCGCGGTGGCGTAGCCACCGGAGCAAGCTAAAAACCGCGCTTTTTAGCGCAGTGATACAGTGCTATAGAAGGGGGCATGATATGATTAGTGTAGAAAATATTACCATGCGTTTTAAGAGCGAACTTACAGGGGACTGGCAATCGGTGCTTAATGATGTTTCCTTTAAGGTAGTAGAGGGCGATTGCCTTGCTATTTTAGGTGAAAGCGGCTCTGGCAAGAGTACTTTAGGCAGAATTCTTGTGGGACTTTTGCGCCCCTCTGCAGGAAAATATTACTTTTTAGGTAAAGAGCCCTATGCAGACAAAGCAAGTAAAAGAGTGCTCAGTGAAAATATCAGCATAGTTTTTCAAGATTATGTTACTTCGGTAAATCCGCGTTTTACGGTATATGACACCATTAAAGAATCTGTGGACGTTGTATGCAGAAGATCGCATGAAAAAATTAATAAAAAAGCAAAAATTATAGAGTATTTGCACGCTGTGGGGCTTAATGAAGATTTCTTAGATAGATTTCCTCATCAACTCTCCGGTGGACAATTGCAAAGGGTGTGCATAGCCAGAGCGCTGGCTGTGAACCCTAAGGTTATTCTTTTTGATGAGGCCATCAGCTCATTGGATGCGCATACTCAAGTGCAAATTATGGACTTATTGCGCAAGCTTCAAGTGCAGTATAAACTTACATTTGTTTTTATTACTCATGATTTAACGGCCGTAACCTATTTGTGCAATAAGGTTATGTTTGCACATATGGGTGTTATCACAGAGGTTATGGATGTAAAGGATATTGCCAAAACCCATGACCCTTACGCGCGTAGGCTTATGGAAGTGATTATTGATATATAATTTGATCTCTTAATAGAAAATGCAGTTTTGCATACTTGGAAGACATGGATTGCTTCACGACGCTATGAAAGACAGCGATGAGGTATTCCATGTTTTTTATTACAGTAATCAAAGGTTTCGCGCTTGTTAAGGGCTGAAAAGGGTAAATATAAGCTATGGTTGGGGCATTCCATGACTTATAATTTTCTCCTAAATTATGGCGGCAACCTTATGGTGAAATTAGAGTTTTAAAAGTTTGTAAAAGATACATATAACGAAAAAAACCGTATAAACTGCGGGGTTTTCGTGCCTAAGAAAGTGGGCGTTAGGCAGGGAATAAGGGGAAATATGAACAAAATGTAAACGTAAGCTTTTCATTCTTCAGGTTGTGATTATTATATATTGTAGCAATAACGCCATATTAAACAGGATAGGTGATATATGAAAAATTTACGCGTGGTGTATAAATTAGCACTGGGTTTTTCAATTGTAACTTTGCTTTTGGTGTTGCTGGGTTACATTGGTATTTCAGCCATGAATACGGCGCAAAAAGATGCCCATACCTTAGAATCTGTGTATATTAGCGAATTAGGTATTTACAACAGGCTTTCCGATGCTGTGTCGAGCATTGGCTATAATGTGGTGTTATATTTATCCTCCTCAGACGAAAACTACTTCAACACAGTGCGAGCTATCATCGGTAATGTTCAAAAAGATGTAGATGCACTGTATACCCTCGCACAATCTGATTCCCAAGACCCCAGAATAGCAGATATTAAAAGCTTTCATAGCGAATTTGTGCCTATTTTAGGGCGCTATGAAGAAGCTGTTATAGCCATGTATGGCCTTAGAAAAGAATCTCTGGCGCTCTGGGATACCACCAATGCGCACGCTGTGCAGGCTGTGCAAGATGTGGATGTATACCTTGAAGCCGTCATGGATGGTATAGGTCTTGCCGGTGAAAATAATCAATCGTACTATGTGGAAACGCTCACGGCTTTGGATGTGAATACCATGGCTTTTGTGAGCAAAATTGGCGCATTCCGTATGCACCTTTTGGATGCGCAGCAAAAGAAAGATTTTGCGCGTACTCAAGAGCTTGTGAAAAAGCTGCAAGCTGATTTTGCTGAAGCAAAAGCCTTACAAGAAACTATTCCTTATGAAAATATCAAAGCTTTGGCAGAAAAAATGAATGTCAGCATGGATGCGTATTTTGCCGCTTTAGCTCAAAGTCAAAAAGTGTGGACTCAGGAAAGCGCAGTAGGAGAAGGGCGTTCTGCTTTGTATCAGCAAGTGCTTGCCATGGTGAGAAGCAATGCTGAAGAATTGACAAAATCCGCTTCTATTACGGCGGATGCCAATATTCAAAATATTGAAGAAAGCCAAAAGTTTTTCCAAATACTCTTAGCCACCAGCATAGCCTTTTCCTTTATTATAAGCTTTTTCTTAACAAAACAAATTACACATCCCATTGCACGTTGTGTGGAGCTTGCCAAAGAAGTAGCCAAGGGAAATTGGAGTTTTACCTCCACATTGAAGCAAAACGATGAATTGGGGCAACTGGCCAATGCTATTAGCACTATTCCTCAAAGCTTAAATGCTGTACTTGATGATTATACAGTATTAAGGCGCAGTATTTCTGCGGGGCGTATTGAAAATAAGGGTGATTTAAGCAAATATGAGGGCGATTTTAAAACCCTGATGGAAGGCACCAATAGAATTATTGATAGCTATCTTGCCATCATTGAAAATGTACCCAGCGCTGTGGTGATGCTTAATGCACAACAAGAGATTTGTTATGTGAATGCCGCTGGTCGTAGTGCTTGTGGTCAGGGCTTTATGGGGAAAACATGTAAAGAAATTATGAATAGAGATGATAGCGGCACAGCTTCTGATGCCCTTATGAAAGCTATTCAAACGCGTAAGCCGGCCAATGGGGAAACCATGGCGCATCCTCAAGGTAAGGATTTACATATAAAATACTTTGCTGTGCCCATGCTTAATACGCAAGGAGAGCTGGTTTCTATTATGCAGCTTATTTTAGACGTAACAGAAGAAAAAAATTTACAAAATACCATACGCGAAGTGGCCTTAAGCGCCACAGAAATCTCACAAAGGGTATCTTCTGCCGCAAGTCAGCTCAGTGCGCAAATAAGCCAAGCCGAAGAAGCCACCATGACCTCTTTATCGCAAATGGAGAGCACTTCCCATGCCATGAGCGGCATGAATGATGTGGTGCTGGAGGTGGCGCACAGCGCTGCCAACGCCTCTTCCGTGGCTAACGACGCACGTAGCAGGGCAGACGATGGCGCAAAAATTGTGGAACAAGTGGTGAGCAGTATTGCCGGTGTGGATCAGCAAGCCACGCAATTAAAACAAGATATGCACAGGTTGAGCGAGCATGCCGATGCCATTAATACCATTATGAATGTGATTTCTGACATTGCAGATCAAACCAACTTACTCGCACTGAATGCGGCCATTGAAGCTGCACGCGCCGGAGAAGCCGGCAGAGGCTTTGCCGTTGTGGCTGACGAAGTGCGCAAATTAGCAGAAAAAACCATGCAGGCTACTGTTGAGGTGGGCAATGCCATTAAGGGCGTACAAAGCAGTGTAGACACCAATATGCACAATGTGGATTCTTCTGTACAAAATGTGGCTGAAGCTACAGATCAAGCCCGTCAGGCAGGCTCGAGTTTGACAGAAATTCTTCAGCTCGTGGATACCTCTGCAGATCAAATACGCGCCATTGCTACAGCCGCAGAAGAGCAGTCTTCTACCTTTGATGAGATAAATCAAAGCATTTCTATGGTGACACAAAATGCCAATACCATGTCTGTAACCATGAGCGAAGCTACACAAGCTGTGCGCGAATTGGCAGAGCAAGCTGCAAGACTTAATGAGCTTATTGCGCAATTACAATCGTAAAGCCGTGTAGAATGTTGTGAGTTTGTGGTGAGCCATTGAGGGAAAGCTTTTCTGGTGAAATGTTTTCCTTCAGTGGCTAGCCTAATTGGTAATTGCGGAGACACTCTAGCTTTGAAGAAAAAAGGTACAGTATAATGTAGTGGTTTAGACTTGGCCGTACAATAGGCTCCGTTTTGGTGGTACCTTTTG
>CAYJAL010000004.1:0-13311 GCA_964367875.1 uncultured Desulfovibrionaceae bacterium
CTCCCCCTGCCCCCCCCCTCTCCTTTCAAAACGCGTTTGTTTTGTGGCATGAGGATTTTTTTATTTACGAGGTGAATCATGTTCGGCATCGGGAGTACAGAGCTTTTAGTTATTTTAATAGTTGCCCTTGTGGTACTTGGCCCCAAATCCCTACCTGGTATAGCCAAGACCGTAGGCAAGGTTATGGGTGAGTTCCGCCGCGTTTCCACAGAATTTCAGCGCACCATGAATGCTGAAGTGGCGCATGACGAACATGAAAAACGCAAAAAAGAAGCTGAAGAAGAACTTTTTGGCAAGGAAGAAAAAAAGACCGCCGATGCTTCTACAGCCAAACCCAGCACTACTGCTGACAAAGTTACTGCTGACAACGCCGCCGATACAGCAGAAAAAGCTGCTGAAACCGTTGTAGATACCGTAGCCACAGAAAAAACATCTCCCCTAGCGGACGCTGTTGCCAAAGCAGAAAAAGAAGCTGAAAGCGACACTACTGCCACACCTACGGCCGCAACAAAAGAAAAGGAATTGGCATGAGCACAGAAAAGCCTTTAGAGGCAGCCATTCCTTCTAGCGCTGAAGAGCAGGATACACTTCAAGAATCACAGCAAACCACTGCTAACCAAGCGCCAGCTGAAAGCGAAGCTGAGTCCAAAACTGAGCATGAAAATGAAGCTGATGAATACGTGGAAGGCGTAGTGCCTGCCCCTGTAAAACCAGAGAATTCAGAAGAGGAAGCAAGCGCGGAATCTGATACCCATTCTGAAAACACGCACTCTGAAAATTCACAAGAAAATTCTGAAGGTGAAACGTCTGCTGAAACGGCTGGCGAAACAGCATCTACTGAAGCCGAAACAAGCCCGGTGCCTGCAGAAAGCACCTTTGCAGACTTAAAAAAAGAAAAGCGCACCCCTCCACCACGCAAAACGCGCGAAGAACGCGGCCTCCCACCCGAGGGTGAAGAGCAAGAAGAAGAACCACGCGGCATGACCCTCATGGAACATTTAGGGGAATTGCGCACGCGTTTGGTGCGTTCTTTCATTGCCATTGGTCTGGCCTTTATTGTGTGCTACACCTTTGCAGAGCAACTTTTTGCAGAGCTGTGCAAGCCCCTTATCAATGCCCTGCCCGAAGGCTCCAAGCTTATTTTTACCGCCTTACCTGAAGCTTTTTTTGTGTATGTGCAAGTGGGCTTATTGGCGGCGCTTTTTGTGGCATCGCCCTTTATTTTCTATCAAATATGGTCTTTTGTGGCGCCGGGCCTGTATGAAGATGAAAAAAAATACATGATTCCCATGGCGGTGATTTCCGCAGGATTTTTCATAGCCGGGGCATCATTTTGCTTTTTCATGGTCTTCCCTTATGCTTTCACTTTCTTTGTAGGTTTTGCCAGCGAAGATATTGCGGCCATGCCTTCTTTAAGTGAATATTTAGGCTTTTCCATGAAATTGCTCATCGCTTTTGGACTTATTTTTGAAATGCCGCTTTTCACCTTCTTTTTGGCACGTCTTGGCATTGTTACAGCTGAGCTTATGCGTAAGGCACGCAAATATGCCATCTTATGCTCGTTCATTATTGCGGCTATTTTAACGCCTCCCGATGTTATTTCGCAATTGCTTATGGCTTTCCCCATGATGCTACTTTACGAAATGAGCATAGGCGTAGCCATGCTTTTTGGGCGCAGAAAGAAAAAGGAAGACCCTGAAAATACAGAGGCAAATACAGACAGCAAAGCAGAAGAAACACCAGAACAAAGCGAGGCTTAAATGAGTACACAGCGTACAGCACATATGGCACGATGCACCAAGGAAACAGATATTTCCCTGACCCTCAACGTAGATGGCAGCGGCAAGGTTGATGTGCAAACCGGCTTTGGCATGTTGGATCATTTGCTTACCCTAACGGCCTTTTGGGGCAATTTTGACCTTTCTGTGAGCTGTAAAGGGGATATGCACATTGACGGCCACCACACAGCAGAAGATGTGGGTCTGTGCTTTGGGCAAGCCCTTTTAGACGCCTTGGGAGATCGCAAAGGCATTGCCCGCGTGGGGCATGGTCGTGTGCCCATGGATGAAGCCCTAGCCGATGTGACCTTAGATATTTCCGGTCGCCCTTGGTTGGTATGGCGTGGCGATGAACTTTTGCCTCCCATGCTTGGCGGCGAAGAATCAGACGTATGGCGCGAATTTTATAAAGCCATAGCCACCTCTTTGCGTTGCAATCTACATGTATCTTTTGAGTATGGAAAAAATGGCCATCACTTGGTAGAATCTGTAGCAAAGGGCTTAGGCCTAGCCTTGGCACAGGCCGTAAAAGTACAGGGCGATACTATTCGAAGCACCAAGGGAGACCTTGACTAAACATCTAATAGCAATTGAATACTTGCTATTTACTTTAAAAAGCGTATTCTAAACACATAAAAGCTTGGCAGGTGTAAAAGCCATGCCAGCAATTGACTTATACGATTACATCAAAATGTTATATAACAATTAAGGAGCTAGCTTTAGGCCTATGATTATTTTTCCAGCAGTTGATATTCAAAATGGCATGGCAGTACGTTTAAAACAAGGCCGCGCAGAAGACAGCACTGTTTTTGAAGAAAGCCCCATCAAAGCCGCTTTGCAATGGCAAGAAGCTGGCGCCAAGTGGATGCACGTGGTGGATTTGGACGGCGCCTTCGGTGGTCGCGCCGCCTCCTATAAAATTGTGGCTGATATGTGCGAAACTTTAGACATCCCGGTGCAAATTGGCGGAGGCATTCGTGATATGCAAACGGCGCAAAACTATATTGATGCCGGCGTACAGCGCCTTATTATTGGCACCATAGCCCTTGAAGAGCCCAAAATTTTTGCCGACCTTTGCCTTGCCTTCCCCGGTAAGGTGGGTATCTCTTTAGATGCCGACAATGGTCGCTTAAAAACCAAAGGCTGGGTGGAAGATAGCGATAAAACCATCGAAGAAGTCTTGCCTCGCCTACAAGATGTGGGCGCCGCCTTTGTTATCTACACCGACATTGCCCGCGATGGCATGCAAAGCGGTGTAAATGTACCGGCTTTAGAGCGCATTTGTAAAATTTCTTCCATTCCTGTCATTGCCGCCGGCGGCGTGGCCACGCTGGAAGATGTGAAGGCTCTCTACCCCCTTTCTGTAAACAGCACCTTGCAAGGAGCCATCAGCGGCCGCGCCCTCTATGAAGGCAGCCTCACTTTAGATGAAGCCCATGCTTGGATAGCCACACAAAAATAAGCCTAATATTTGTCCCCCGTGTTGTTTTTTCAATACGGGGGAATTTTCTTGAGAATAACCTAGGATTTCACTATGATTAAAATTGTACGCGCCAAGCTTCACGGCATTTTTGTCACCGATGCTGACTTAAATTATCGCGGCTCCATCACCCTTGACCCCATCACCTGCCGTAAAGCCGGCATTTACCCCTTAGAATACGTAGAAATATGGAATAAAACCAATGGTCAACGTATTTCTACCTATGTTATTTATGGGGAAGAAGGTTCCAATTGCTGCATACTCAATGGCGCCGCTGCGCGCTGCTGCCAAAAGGGCGATGAAATCATCGTAGCGGCCTCCGACTATGTGCTTTCCCCCAAAGATATTACCAAGCATAAGCCTGTGGTGCTCGGTTTTAACAGTGACAATAGCATTCGCGAAGTGCTGCTCTATGATGCCTATGAAGATGCCCAAGGGAATTTTCAATTTAGAATTGTGGAAGCAGAATAAAAAAACTTTTTTCTCTTGCATGGACATTTCATTTTTGCTACAACTCAAAAAACTTATAGTCTATATAAGTTTTACAATATAAAAGAGGTCGCTAAAGAGCATCTTTAAATATTTTTGCTTTTTGCCTGTAATAAGCAGCTTTTACTGTCTAAGTTTTGTACAGTTAGGTACCCAACTTGCAATACTCCGTTTTTCCAAGGTAAAGTGGCAAAATATTTTATTTAGTGCAGCCATAGTATAAATACAGAAAATTGGGTTGTGATATGTTAAAAAGTATTTTCAAAAAATTTGTCAATAGAACCTACTACTGTTCAGATTTGAGTGAACAAGTAAGTGCGTGTAAAGTAATTTCTCAAAAATCTTTTATAAACACTTTATGCCTTCAAGCAAAAATAGGTCTTACAAATGCAGAAAGTATGCCTTGCTTAAAGGAATTTCGCGAAAAGAAAATTATTGTCAGCTTAACCACATATCCGCAAAGAGACATGCACGTAGAGACAGTCATATACTCTTTACTCATGCAATCAACTTTACCCGATAAAATTATTTTATGGCTTTCTAATGAAGAATATCCAAATGGTATGGATGATGTTGCGCATAGCATTAAAGTATTACAAAAATATGGACTAGAGATTCGTTTTTGTAAAAATATAAAATCATATAAAAAACTTATTCCCACCTTACAAGAATATCCCAATGATATAGTTGTAACTGCAGATGACGATATATACTATCCTACATATTGGCTTAAATTGCTTTACGAAAGTTATTTAAAATATCCAGAATATGTTCATGCCCATCGTGCACATGTGACAACATTTTGCAAAGATGGCTCATTGCAAAACTATTTTGACTTCAAACAAAAAGTTCGTCATTGCGACACGCATGCTTCTTTTAGAAATTTTTCAACAAGTGGAGGGGGAGTGCTATATCCTCCGCGTAGTTTATATAAAGATATTGCCAATGAAGAACTTTTTACGAAGTTATGCCCCACAGCAGATGATATTTGGTTTTGGGCGCAAGCCATTATGCATGATACAAAAGTATGTGTTGTACAAAATAATATTACAGAAATTATGCCCCTTGATAGCTTTGATGATGCTCCCAAGTTAATTTATACCAACTGCAAACAAAATGATGTACAAATAAAAAATGTACTGGAGTACTATCCAGATATCATGACAAAGCTTAAATCTGAACATTAAGTACAAGATATACAGTGTAAACGAGTTGTCTTTGTTCTCAATAGCTTTGCATCCGCTAGACCCGTTCACAAAAAAGCGCCCTTGCTTTCACAAGGGCGCTTTTTCATTTTATTTAAGAAGTTGTTCCCATTCTTTAGTTTCAAACCAATAATGACGTCTTTCTTTGAGCCAGCCTTGGGCTTCCATATTATCAATCCACGCATTTAAAGCATTTACAGTATCATAATCCCCTTTTCGTACGGCAATGCTAATAGGCTGTGGGTATATACCCGCTGCCACATGACGTAACTCCTCGGGCTTTGCCAATACTTCAAAGGAGCCCAAGGGACTAGAAGTAAAGAACATATGCGCACGGCCGGAGTGCATTTCTTGCACAGCAGGGGCTTCTTCATCAAAATAGCGAATGGTAGCCTTGGGTAAGGAGATTTTAGCCGCCGTGGCCGCCGTGGTGCCTGTGCGTACAGCCACAATGATTTCAGGCTTATTGAAATCTTCAAGATTGGTGCTTTCGCCAAGTTTATCCTTGCGCCCTACCATTTCTATGGTCACATGATCATAAGGGTTAGAAAAATTCACCCGCAAAGAGCGGCCAGGGGTAGAGCTTAACCCGCTGATAATCATATCAAATTTACCGGTAAGCAAGGCTGGTATGATACCAGACCAGCGCGTGGGGAATATTTCTAATTCAAGGTCAAAATCCTTAGCGAGGCGACGCGCCACATCTATTTCAAAACCAATATATTCCCCGCTTTTATCCTGCATAGCCCAAGGCACAAAGGAAGAGATTCCCACACGCAAAGTGCCGCGTTCCACGGCTTCTTGCAACACGCCCGTAGGCTCTTTGGCCATGACAGAGGCAGAAAAGGAGAGCACAAAGGCTCCCAATACCAAGAGAAGCAATAATACCTTTTTCATAAAACATCCTACGTTAAAGATTAAGAAGATAGGTCTGATTGTTTACCGCAATGGGGGCAGGGATTTTCCCCTTGCCAAAGATTTTGGCCGCAAAATTCACAAGAGTGAACCTGCGCTCTAGGGACTTTTTGCCCGCAATAACCGCATATTTTTGCCTGCCACGGAATAATACGCAAGCAAAAGGGACATGGCCGTGTAACACCTTGCTGTGCCAACTTGGGTAAGGCAAAAAGTATAAGTAGGCATAAGGGCATAACACCGCAAAGCAATGTCCAAAAAAAGAGATTACGCCCTTTATTTTGCGCCACAATACCTCCCATGATACCGCCCACCAACATGGCTATGACTATAAGCATATAACAATCCCTCGGTTATTTTATTTACAGTGGTCACTCATTTTTAAAACAATTTGGTAGAAAGATACCTTTCACCTGTATCACAAATAAAAGTGACCACGCGCTTTTGCTTCAAGAGCCCTTGCCTTGCTAAAGACAGCGCAGCGCATACATTGGCACCGGAAGAAATACCACAACATATGCCCTCTTTTTGGAAAAGGTCTTGCGCTGTTTGTATGGCATCTTCGGTGCGCACGGTATGCACGGCATCTAAAATATCACGGCGCAAAATACTGGGAATAAAATTTGCCCCAATACCTTGTATGCCATGGGGGCCGCTTTTCCCTGTGCTTAGCAAGGCAGATTCGGCCGGCTCCACACCATATACTTTTATTGCAGGATATTTTTCTTTTAAAAATAAACCCGTTCCGGAAACAGTGCCCCCAGTACCCATGCCGGAAACCAAGGCATCAAGCTGCAAAGCCTCTGCACTAAAGGCCGTATAAATTTCTGGGCCCGTGGTGGTATAATGGGCATCTACCACATGGGGATTGCTAAATTGATTTGGCATAAAAGCGCCGCGATCCTTAGCAATATCTTCTGCCATGCGGCTAGCCCCGGCCATGCCCTCGCCGGCAGGGCTTAATACCAACTCCGCCCCATAGGCGCGCATAAGCTTTTGCCGCTCAAGGCTCATATTTTCGGGCATGACTAATATACAATGCAGGCCTCGCAGGGGGGCTATCATGGCCAATGCTATGCCTGTATTGCCACTGGTAGGTTCCACAAGTGTGCCACCTGCTGCAAGCTTACCCTCTGCTAAAGCCTTATCAATCATATACAGAGCGATACGATCTTTAATAGAGCCTGCCGGATTTTTATTTTCTAATTTCACATACAGCTCACAAAGCCCTTCTTCCATGCGCTTTAAACGCAAAAGGCTTGTATTCCCTATGCTTTGCTCTAAAGATGTAAACATTTTTTGCACCTTGGTAAAAGGTTATAGAGAGAAAGAGTAAACACTCTATTTTAGGCATTATATAGCAGAAAACAGAGCTGGAAAAGAGTATTTTCAGCAAAAAAACTGAAAAGTAGAAAAAAGTGCTTTTCTTGAGGCATTTTTTCCCTTAAAGTATTTTTTGTATTATTTACCATTTTTTTCTGTAAATGGTGAACAATCTCACTTTATGCACCTCGGTGTATTTGGAACAAGGTTTACCCTTTTATCTGTACAACCATCAAAACTGACAAGGAGTCTAGCGTGGCAGTTAGCTATCCCCAAAAAGTGCTGAAAAGTTTAAAGAAAAGCAATCGTAACCAACCAGAATTTTTGCAAGCAGTAGCAGAAGTTTTTGATACCCTCGATCCTCTTTTCGAGCGCGAGTCCAAATATCAAAAGCATAATATTTTAGAGCGTATTGCTGAACCAGAGCGCCAATTACTTTTCCGTGTGGCTTGGACAGATGACAAAGGTCGCGTACAGGTAAACCGTGGCTATCGTGTACAATTCAACTCCGCCCTTGGACCCTACAAAGGCGGATTGCGTTTTCACCCCAGCGTTAACTTAAGCATCTTAAAGTTCCTCGGTTTTGAACAAATCTTCAAAAACAGCCTCACCGGCCTTATGATTGGTGGCGGTAAGGGTGGCAGCGACTTTGACCCCAAGGGTAAGAGCGATGCCGAAATCATGCGTTTTTGCCAAGCTTTCATGACAGAACTTAGCAAAATTATTGGCGCTAACCAAGACGTACCTGCTGGCGACATTGGTGTAGGCGGCCGCGAAATTGGCTATATGTTTGGTCAATACAAGCGCTTAACCGGTCAATTTGAAGGCGTGCTCACCGGTAAAGGCTTATTATGGGGCGGCTCTTTAGCTCGTACCGAAGCCACCGGCTATGGCTGTGTATATTTTGCAGAAAATATGCTCAACGCTGTGGGCAAAGAAATTAAGGGCGCCACCGCCACTGTTTCTGGCTCCGGCAACGTAGCCATCTACACCATCGAAAAGCTCAACCAAATGGGCGCTAAAGCCATCACCGTTTCTGACTCTCGTGGTTGCATTATCCAAAAGAGCGGCATCAACGTAGAAGTGCTTAAGCAAGTAAAAGAAGTAGAACGCGCTTCCTTAACTCGCTATGCAGAGCTTTGCAAAGATGCTGAGTACGTACCTGTGAAAGATTATGGCAAAGATCAACACGCTGTATGGCATGTACCTTGCGACTTAGCCTTCCCTTCTGCCACACAAAACGAAGTGACCGCAGAAGATGCTAAAGCCCTTGTAAAAAATGGCTGCTACTGCGTAAGCGAAGGCGCCAACATGCCTTCTACCCCAGAAGCCATTGCAACCTTCTTGGATGCTAAGATTGCTTACGGCCCAGCCAAGTGCGCCAATGCCGGCGGCGTAGCCACCAGCCAATTGGAAATGGCTCAAAACTCCAGCATGCAGCCTTGGTCCTTCAACGAAGTGGACACCAAGTTGCAAGGCATCATGAAAAACATCTTCACCGCAGCTCAATCTGCTGCCAATGAATTTGAAAAACCTGGCGACTATGTGCTTGGCGGCAATATTGCCGGATTCCGCAAAGTTGCTGACGCCATGATTGAACAAGGCGTTATGTAAGCTTCTTTACTAGAATAATAAGCCCTCCGTACGTCATGTATAGAGGGCTTTTTTATGCTATTTTTATAGGCCAAAAAAAAACGCTCAGTAATGAGCGCCTTAATTGTATATTAGAATTTACATTTTTCTACTGCGTTTTTTGCGGCACTCACCACATATACCATACAAACACATGGTATGCGAAGTTAAGGTAAACCCTTGTTTTTCCGCAATAGTTTCTTGCAATTTCTCAAGCTTCTTATTGAGTATTTCTACAGTCTTTCCGCATTGTTCACACACCAAGTGATCGTGGTGCTCTTCGCAAAAAGGCTCATAACGTGTTATGCCATCCCCCAAATGCACCTCATGAGCAAGGCCGGATTCACTTAAAAGCTTCATGGTGCGATAGACAGTGGATTGCCCCACTGAAGGGTCCACAGCGCGTACCATATCGTACACTTCTTCCGTGGAGAGGTGCCCTTTAGATTCCATAAAAACGTCCACAATACGAGCCCGCTGAGCGGTGTTTTTCAAACCACTTTGCGAAACATAAGATTGAAATTGCTGTAGATATGTTTTCATAAGAAAAAGTTAACATAAGCCTAGAAGTGCGTCAAGTCGCTGAGCCGCTATAGGCATATTCTTTTATCACAAAACATAACAAATTATTAACAGGAAAAAAGATAAAAAACTCTTTTTTGCGCAAGCAAACTCTTTTTCATATATATGGAATATTACAATAAAAAACACCTTGGCAAAGCGTGGCAAGTATCTTACACTGCCAGCCATCATAATAAAATGTTATATCATTTTAGGGAGAATATTATGGATAAAAATCAACGCTTACTCGAGGGCTTTTTTGAGCTCATTAAAATAGACTGCCCCACTAAAAATGAAGCAGAAATTGCTGCTTTATTAAAGGGCAAATTGCAAGATTTAGGCTTTGAAGTGGAAGAAGACAATGCCGGTGAGCGCATTGGCGGCAATGCCAACAATATTTTTGCCTTTTTAAAAGGCACAGCGCCCCAAGCTGACACCCTACCCACGGTGATGATGACAGCGCATATGGATTGCGTTAATCCTTGCTGCGGCATTGAGCCGGAAATCAGAGACGGTGTTATCTATTCCAAGGGCGATACTATTCTTGGCGGCGATGATAAGTCCGGCGTTATAGCCATTTTAGAAGGTGTGCGCCGCTTACAAGAGGACAACATCCCCTTATGCAACTTACAAGTGGTCTTTACCGTGGCCGAAGAAGGCGGCGTTAATGGCTCTAAAAATATGGACGCTAGCAAAATTAAGGGCGATTTTGCCTTTGTGCTTGATTCCAGCGGCGCCCCCGGTGAAATTGTGTATGCTGCCCCCGGCATCAATAAAATTAAAGCTGTGGTGAAAGGACAAGCTGCCCATGCCGGCATTGCTCCAGAAAAAGGCGTCAACGCCATTTATGTACTGTCCAAAGCCTTGGCCAACTTCCCCCAAGGGCGTAAGGACGACGAAACCACTGCCAATATTGGCACCATCAGCGGCGGCAATGCCACCAATGTGGTAGCAGATCATGCAGAAGTGGTGGTAGAAACGCGCAGCCTTATACAAGAAAAGCTCGAAGACATGACCAAGACCATTGTGGCTGTCTTTGAAGATGCCGCCAAAGAACATGGCGCAGAAGTAGAAATTACCATTAACAACAGCTACGGCGGCTTTAAGCTTGCCCATGACTTACCCGTGGTGCAGCTTGCCAAAAATGCCGCGGAAGCTTTGGGCTTCCCCGTGGTGCTTAAGCGCTCCGGCGGCGGTTCTGATGCCAATAATTTTAATGCCCATATTCCTGCCATCCCCTTGGGTACCGGCATGACCAATGTGCACACCACCTCTGAAAGCCTTAAGGTGGAGCATTTGCAGCAAACCTGCGCCTGGGTAGTTGAAATGCTGAAAATGGCTTCTAAATAATAAAGAGTCTTCCCTCAAAATCGTTTTACATGCTGTTCAAAAAGAACAGCATGCCACAGAATGTGGCTACCGCGTCGCGGAGCAAGCCAAAGGCAAGGCGAAATTCACTTTCGCCGATAGCCGACGCTTGCGATAGCTTGTGTCGCATAGAACATGCGACCAAGCGTCATGCATACTGTTCAAAAAGGGTTGGATGCAAGGCAAGCGAAGCTTTTTGCGGAAGGAGTGTATAAATAATACTCGACTGAAGCAAAAAGCAAGCTTAACGAAGCAAACAGCCCTTTTTCAACAGTCTGCCAACAATTTATCCGCATTGTGCAATACAGCATCCAATTGACTATCGCTAAATCCAGCCATGGATTGCAAGCGTACCATCTCCTCAGCCGGTGAGTACAAAGGATAATCAGAGCCAAAAAGCAGGCGCTCATTATCATGCTTATCTAAAATATCACGCAGCAAACGCGATTCAATAAAGGGCGTGGTGCTGGATGTTTCCAGCCAAATATCGCGCCCCACCAAAGCATGATAGGCGTGTTGCCATTGCCTATAGCCACCAAAATGCGCCGCAATAAGCTGCATCTCGGGAAAAGTATCCAGAATTTTAGCCATTTTATACGGACAAGAAGGGTTTTGCGAAGCAGAGCGCACATCTCCAATATGCACTTGAAAAATAAAATCTTTCTGAGCTTCTTCCAAAATGGGCAAAAGGCGCACATCATCCAGCCAAAAAGACTGAAAATCCGGATGCAATTTAATACCTTTAATTCCGTGACTTTTTAGCCTTTGCAGCTCTTTTTGCCAATCTTTAAAATCGGGATGAATGGTGCCAAAACTCAACACATTGTGCTGTGTTTTTTGCAATTGAATGGCGTAATTATTGGCAGGAATCACCTGCGCGGCAGCGGTGGCGGCACAAAGTACCACCACACGCTCTATGCCGGCATGTTCTGCATGAATTTTTACATCGTCTATGGTGCCAAGGCCATGGCATTTCACACCATAGTGCTCATTCAAATGCTGTACAGCTTTATGAGCAATCTTTGGGTGAAAGGCATGTGTATGTATGTCAGTTTTCATGCCTATATCCTAGCTAAGCACTATGTCAAATAGGTGTCAATTTTACACAAATAAGTGAGCGTTCACCACATTTTTTGCTTTTCCTTGCTGCCATGCGGCCACATTTTCTGTGGCAAGGCGCACAATATTACTACGCGCTTTCAAGGTTGCCCAAGCAATATGCGGCGTTATCAAGCAGCGAGGCGCCGTAAGCAAGGGATTATCCGCAGCAGGGGGCTCTGTAGACATGACGTCTGTCCCTAGGCCGCCCAAATGCCCACTGTGCAAGGCATCTGCCACTGCTTGCTCATCTACCAAAAGACCTCGGGCTGTGTTGATAAGGAAAGCGCCCTTCTTCATACTGGCAAGGCGCTGAGCATTAACCATGCCACGGCTTTCCTCTGTAAGGGGGCAATGCAATGAAATCACATCAGAAGTGGCAAAAAGCGTATCTAAATTTACAAAATCGCAGGTATATTCCGGTGCAGGCTTAGGGGAGCGGTTGTAAGCTTGCACCTGCATACCCAAAGCATGGGCCATGCGCCCCACTTCGCGGCCAATATTACCAAAGCCCACCACACCCATGCGCATATCGCCAAAATCACGCAAGGGGGAAAGCCAGTAGCACCATTCATTACGCTCATTCCATTGGCCATTTTTAATGCTTTCGCTATGCTCTGTGGTTTGACGCGCCAATTCAAAAGTAAGCGCCATCACGTGTTGCGCCACGGTGCCCACACCATAAGCCACCACATTACATACAGGAATTTCTCGCTTGGCAGCAGCGGCAATATCTATGACATCATAGCCTGTGGCCACCACGCCAATATATTTTAATTGTGGCAGTGCCGCTATGGTCTCCGCGCTAAGGCGCACTTTATTGCTAATAAGCACATCGGCATGGGCAGCGCGCTCTAGTAATTGTTCAGGGCTGGTATCAGCGTATACAGTAAGGTTGCCAAGGGCTTCAAGCTCTGCCCAAGAAATATCGCCGGGATTTAAAATTTCACCATCCAAAACCACAATATTCATATGCTTTCCTTTTTTCGTTTGCAGAAAAAAAGGGGGTAAGCTTACGCTCCCCCCTCTTAAAAAATCATGCTTTTACCAATTAGTAATTGATAACCTTGAAGTCATCACGGCGATTTTGTGCCCACACAGCTTCACCGGTACCGGAAACAATGGGGTTTTCCTTACCGAAGCTTAAAAGCTCCATTTGGGCAGGGTTTACACCAAGAAGAACAAGGTATTCAAAAGCAGCACGAGCGCGACGCTCACCAAGGGCTAAGTTGTACTCTTGTGTGCCTCTTTCGTCACAATTGCCTTCAATACGTACGCGAATACGGGGATTAGCCTTCATAAGTTCGGCTTTTTGAGCTAGCACTTGCTTACCTTGTGCGGTAATAGTGTACTTATTAAATTCAAAATGTACGCGACCATCGGTAATTTGCTGGATAGCAGCTTGCTCAGCTGGGGTCCAATGGCTTTCTACAGGTGGGGTTTCTCCGGTGTTGGCAGATTT
>CAYJAL010000004.1:13321-37274 GCA_964367875.1 uncultured Desulfovibrionaceae bacterium
TTGGAAGAACAACCAAATCCAGCGCCTAAAGCGCATACAAGCACCACTAAGAGAGCTAAACGTTTCATAAATCCTCCTCAAAAGAAATGCAAAAATTTTGGACACTTGCCCATTAAGACAAATCCATTGCTAACTATCTGAAACTTAAACTGTTAGTCACTTACCATGATAGATAAAAAAACACTAGTATTTTTTTCTACACACAGTTTAAGAGTACCACTAATATTATGTAATAATATTCTTTTGCCTCTAAAGCCTTATCTAAAAAAGACGATTATGTATAAAAAGAACCTCAGTAAAGGAGTCACCATGAAGGTAGCCACGAAAATTCTTTTGCCCATGTGTAGTATCATATTATTGGGTATGATTTTCATTGCTTATATTACATACGATATGAGCTCTGAAAATATGAACAATGCTCAGCAAGACTTAAACATCATGGCAGTAAATAATACCATCTCTGAATTGAGCGGTATTCATGAATTCAATGTGCTTAATGCTATTTCTCTCTCCCAAACAGGTCTTTTGCAGCCCTATCTCACAGGAAGTGAAGAAGAAGTAGCTGCCAATACGCAAGGCGCCATTGATCGTATTGTAAACATGCGCAATACCTATAGCTATGCTATGCTTGGCATTATTGACACCAAGGGAAAAACCTTGCGCCATACAGAGCCTAACTTGGTAGGCAAAGATTTTTCCAACGATTATATGTTTACCAATGCCATGCGCGGTCATGTGACAGCAGGGGCTCCTTTTCTTTTTAAAGATCGCGTGGTGTATGCCGTATCATCTCCTGTGTATAAAACAGGCACCAAAGAAATTATTGGCGTTGTTTTTAACGTCACCTATCTAGATGACACCTTCAGCAAGCGTATTCCCTTGGGAGAGAAAGGCTCCTTTATGGTAGCGGATAGAAATGGCTCCATCTTTTTAAGTAGCGATGCTGCCAATGTGCTTAAAGCCAGCCTTGAGGATACCGCTTGGGGCAAGCAGATCATGCAAAGCAAGTCCGGCAACCTTACCTTTGATATGAAGGGAGAAGAAAAGTTTGCCTATTATGATGAACAAAAAGACACTGGCTGGATTGCCATTGCAGCCTTGGACGTGAATGAAGCCAACGCTTCCAGCTTGGCCATAGGCCAAAGAATTTTCGGCATTGCCGCTTTAGTCACCATTATCATAGTACTTGTCACCGGTTTTTGCGTATTCAATATGCGCAAATCTCTTATGGTTTCGGTAAAAGTGGCTCATGATATTGCCAATGGTAAGCTAGATACCGAGATGGGCAAAATAGGTAAGGACGAAATGGGCATGCTCGCCGCTTCCTTGCAAAATATTGCCATGGTATTGCGCACCATTATTGAAGAATATAGCCGTCTTGAAAAAAACATTAAGCACGGTAATTTACAGGAAAAATCTGAAACTGCGAACTTTAAGGGTGAATTTGCCAGCCTTGTAAGCGGCACCAATGCCATTATTAATAGTTATATAGCTGTTATTGACAATATCCCCTCCCCTGTGGTGGTGCTGGACAGCAACCTTAAGGCGCAATACGTCAACAAAGCCGGTGTAGCCTTGGCTGGTTCTGACTATTATGACAAGCCGTGCAAGGCACTTTTTAACCGCGAAGACGATTCCAGCCCTGCAGATGGCCTGCAAAAAGCGCTGCAAACCAAATCCCCTCAAGGCGGTGAAACCATTGCGCATCCGAAAAACAAGAGCCTTGATATTATCTATAACGCCATACCTTTGCTGGATGAAAAGACACGCGAAGTCAATGCCTTGCTCCAACTTATCACCGATGTAACAGCCTTTAAGGCCACCCAACAAACCATTATGCACGTGGCGGAGCAAGCTACGCAAATATCCACCCAAGTGGCTACCTCTTCGCAAGAGCTGGGCGCGCAGCTTTCCTATGCAGAAGAAGCCGCTGCCGATCAAGCAGATCGTGCCTCCAATGCCAGCAACATCATGCATACCATGAATGAAGACGTAAGCATTATGGCCACCATGGCGCAAGAAGCCTCTGAGGCATCTGAACAGACCAAGGTTGCTGCAGAAAATGGCGCCGGCGTTGTAGATAGAGCGGTAAAAAGCATTACCACCGTGGAAGCTCAATCACAAAAGCTCAAAGAAGGCATGGAGCAGCTTAACGAAAATGCCAATGCCATCAGTGAAGTTATCATTACCATTGGCGATATTGCCGATCAAACCAACTTGCTGGCCTTAAACGCCGCCATTGAAGCCGCGCGCGCCGGTGAGTCCGGCCGTGGCTTTGCCGTGGTGGCCGACGAAGTACGCAAGCTGGCAGAAAAAACCATGTCTTCCACCACGCAGGTGCAAGCAGCCATTACTGCCATTCAAAATAGCGTACGCATAAGCGTGGATCAGGTAAATCAATCGGCCAATGAAGTACAAAAGACCAGCCAATTGGTAAATGAAACTGGTAGCGTGTTCCAAAGCATTATGCACATGGTAGAACAAACCTCCAACAAAGCCAAAAATATTGCCGCCACCAGTGAGCAACAAGCTAATCATAGCCATCACGTTAATTCTCAGCTTACAGAAGTGAATCAATTGGCGGCACAAACAGCATCGAGCATGCAGGAATCTCTCAATGCCATTGCTTCCTTAACCTCGCAGAGTAAGGCTTTGAGCGAGCTCATTATTACCATGCAAAAGCAATAAAGCGTCTGATAACACATAGATAAAAAAATGCAAAAGCCTCGGTATATTTTGTACCGAGGCCTTTTCATATAAGCATCTAAACCCAGCAAAAACGAGTATATTTACAAAAGAGAGCGCTCTTATAAAATACATATTTTTTTGCCATGCGCCTTCTTGATAGATACAAGCCCTAGGCGGAAAAATATTTATATCTTTGCAATATAGCCGCAAATAAACATAGAAAATGCCTTGACACAGAGCATATAGTTGTTTACTCAACTTTCTATGTCAAACAGCATAGCAAATTTAGAGTTAACCCAATTTATAGCGCAGTCTTTAGGCCGCAATGTGGGCGTGAGTCATTTTTCCATGTCGCGTGCCTATGCACGAGAGCTTGAAAAGAAGAATATCAACCTTACCATAGAGCAAGCGCGTGTTCTTTTTACGCTTTTTGTTGGCGATGGTAAGCCACAGCAAGAAATTTCTGATTTATTGTTTCAAGAAAAATCCAGCACCAGTCGTTTAATAGATTCGCTGGAACGCAAAGGCTATGTGCAAAGAAGGCACTCTGAACATGACGAAAGACAAAAACTTGTTTTTCTCACCCCACAAGGAGCAGCCTTACAAGACCCCTGCACGCAAGTGGCTCGCGAGATGCAAGAAAGTCTCAAAGAACACTTTAGCCCCGAAGAATGGACCAATCTTATGCATTTAACCCAAAAGCTCTCTGCAGTGACTCGGGCTTTATAAATAAGTAACATATAAAATATTTATATTTAAACGGAATTCGTTCCACAGGAGAACCTCATGCTATCACGTAAATCTTTGACCTTGGTATGGGCTTTATGCACCATGCTTTTTGTGACCGGCTGCCAAGACGACAAGGGAGCCCCTGCTGGCGGCCCCGGCGCCATGCCTCCGCCGCTGGTTTCTGTTATGGAAATCACCTCGCAAGACTATCCCTTAGATATGAACTTTCAAGCCGTTACCCAAGGTTCACGTGCTGTAGAAGTGGTAGCTCGTGTACAAGCTCTTATAAAAGAAAGACTTTACACAGAAGGCGAATATGTGAAAGAAGGGCAAATTCTCTTTCAATTGGAGCGCGATCAATACGAAGCCCGCATGAATCAAGCCGAAGCGCAATTCAAGCAAGCTGAACGCGAGTGGAATCGTATTCGCCCCCTCTATGCCCAAAATGCTGTGAGCCAAAAAGAGCGCGACTTAGCCCTAGCGGCCTATACCTCTGCTCAAGCAGATATGCGCATTGCCCAAATTAACTTGGATTATTGCCAAGTGACAGCCCCTGTTTCCGGCTATTCCGGCAAGGAATCTGTCACCGCCGGCAACCTTGTGAACAATGGCACCCTGATGACTTCCATTAACCAAACCAATCCTTTATTTGTAAACTTTGCCTTCCCCGGCACTACTTATTTGCGCAATCAGCAATTGGTCACCGATGGACGCCTCACCCTCCCCGAAAACAATGCCTACACCGCCACCATTCGCTTGGTTAGCGGCGCCATGTATCCTGTAGAAGGTAAGGTGACCTTTGTGGATTCGCAAGTGGATCAATCCACAGGCGTGGTAAAGGCCAGAGCCACCTTTGATAATAAGGGCGACGCTGTATACCCCGGTCAATACGCACGTATTTTCCTCAAAGGCGCCATGCTAAGAAATGCCATACTGGTACCACAAAGAGCCATTTTAAATACACAAATGGGCTCCATTGCCATGGTGGTAGGTAAGGATAATATCGTACAAATGCGTCCTGTTAAGGTTACCATGAATGTGGAGCAAATGTACTTATTGGAAGCTAGCATGCAAGCTGGCGAGCAAACCATAGGCTTAAAGCCCGGTGAGCGCATTATCATTGACGGTCTTGTAAAGGCTAGACCCGGCTCTCCTGTAACCATTGCTCCAGCTCAAGCTCCGGCCCAAGGTTCCAAAGACTCCAAGGGTGCCCCAGCCCAAGCCCCTGCTGCTGCGCAAGATTCTGGCGCTGACGCAAAAAAATAAGGTGGTCTGCATATGAGTTCCTCTCAAGATACAGGCCAACAACAGGCCAACTTCTTTTTACGTAGACCTATTTTGTCTACGGTTATTTCCCTGCTCATTACCTTAGTGGGGGGGCTAGCTATTTTAGCCCTACCCATTGCCCAATACCCTGACCTTATTCCACCGCAAGTATCGGTGAGTTTCTCCTATCCCGGTGCTTCAGCGGCCACCATGTCGGATACCGTTATCAGTCCGCTAGAAAATGCCATCAACGGTGTGGAAGACATGCTGTACATGAACTCCAGCGCCGCTTCCGGTTCCGGTTCCGGTACCATTAACGTCTTCTTTAAATTAGGCACAGATCCGGACATTGCACTGGTTAACGTAAACAATAAGGTAAACCTTGCCCAAAACCTTTTACCCACCGAAGTGCGCAGCCAAGGGGTTTCGGTAACCAAGCGTTCCCCTTCCATGCTGCAAATTGTGTCGGTATATTCACCCGATAAGCGCTTTGACGCTGTGTATTTAACAAACTATTTGCAAAATAATATTGTAGATGAAATTAAGCGTTTGCCAGGTGTGGGTGATGCTTCTGTATTTGGTGCCATGAGCTATTCCATGCGTATTTGGATAGACCCTGACAAATTAACCAAGTACAAACTACAGCCTTCAGACATTGCCACCGCCATTCGCGATCAAAATGCGCAATTTGCCCCCGGTCGTATTGGCGCCACCCCTGCCCCCAGTGATATTGAACTCACCTGGCAAATTGACACCAAGGGGCGCTTAGTTACCCCAGAAGAATTTGGTGCCATTGTGGTTCGTGCTGAGTCCGATGGCTCCATGCTCTATCTCAGAGATGTGGCGCGCATTGAGCTGGGCGGTAAGGATTATAGCATTGACTCTGAGCTTAACGGTAATACGGCTAAAATGGCCGGTATTTACCTGCTGCCCGGTGCCAATGCCATTGAAACTGGGCGCCTTGTGGAAGAAAAGATGGTGGAATTGGCTGCTCGCTTCCCCGACGGTCTGGCCTATGACATTCCTTTTAATACTAACATCTTCGTAGAAGCTTCCATTGATGAAGTTATCAAGACCTTGGCTGAAGCCATGGTCTTGGTGTTCATTGTGGTATATGTCTTCTTACAAAGCTGGCGCGCCACGCTTATTCCTTGTTTGGCTGTGCCTGTATCTATTATTGGTACCTTTGCCGGCATGTACGCGCTAGGTTATACCATCAATACCCTCACCCTTTTTGGTATGGTGCTTTCCATCGGTATTGTGGTGGACGATGCCATCGTGGTGCTGGAAAACGTAGAGCGCATCATGCGCACTGAACATAAAAATGCCAAAGACGCCACCACCAAGGCCATGCAGGAAGTTACCGGCCCTGTTATCGCCATTGTGTTGGTACTTTGTGCGGTGTTCGTGCCAGTATCTTTCATGGGCGGCCTTGCCGGTGAAATGTATAAGCAATTCGCCATCACCATTTCTATTTCAGTAATTCTTTCTGGTATTGTGGCTTTAACCTTAACGCCGGCTTTGTGCGGTCTTTTGCTCAAGCCCCATGCCCCAGGCCATAAAGAACCCTTTGCCTTCAAATGGTTTAACAATTGGTTTGCCAATGTAACTCACCGCTATGTACGCCTTGTACGTGCGGTGAAAAATACCGGCCTCGTGTCCATGCTATGCTTTTGTCTTATGATAGTAGCCATGGGCTGGCTATTCAGAACGGTGCCTACATCTTTGGTGCCCAATGAAGACCAAGGCTATATTCTTGGCATGGCCATTTCTGTGGACGGTTTGGCTCTTTCCAAAAGCCATGAAACCATGAATAACATCGAAAAACAATTCATGGCAAACCCCGCTGTGGAAGACGTTATCTCCATCGTAGGTATGGACTTAACTTCCTTTAGTGCCAAGTCCAACTACGCTACCTTCTTTACCGTTTTAAAAAATTGGAAAGATCGTCAAGACCCCAGCATGAGCGCCGCGGCCCTTACCAAGCAAGCCTTTATGATGGGCATGCGCATGCCGCAATCCTTGGTTATTGCTTTTGAACCTCCACCAATTTCCGGCATGAGTACCACTGGTGGCTTTGATGGCTATATTCAAAGCCGTGGTACCGGTACGCTGGACGATTTGCAAAAATGGACAACACAATTGGCTACCGCTGTGCAAGCGCGTCCTGAAGTGGGTTCTATCCAAAACCTTTTCTCTACCTCGTCACCGCAATACTATGCCAACCTTGATAGAGAACGTGCTTTGGCACAAGGCGTAAGCATTACTGCTGTATATTCCGTCTTGCAAGGCACCTTTGGTACTACCTATATTAACGACTTCAACTATATAGGCCGTACCTTCCAAGTGCTTATGCAGGCCGATCAAGATTATCGTATGCTTCCAGAAGCTTTAGCAGATATGAGCGTACGTAATAATAAAGGCGAAATGATTCCCTTAAATACGCTTATTACTTTAGAACGCCGTGTGGCTCCTCAGGTGGTAGAGCGCTATAATGGATTCCCCGCTGCCCACATCATCGGCTCCCCTGCCCCCGGTTATTCTACCGGTCAGGTGCTTGCCGCTGTGGAAGAAGAAGCGGCTAAAATATTGCCTCCGGACTATGCTCTGGGCTGGGCTGGATCTGCCTTGCAAGAAAAGATGGCTTCTTCCGATACCATTACCATCTTCATTTTGGCGCTCATTATGGTATTCCTCATCTTGGCCGCTCAATACGAAAGCTGGGCCTTGCCTGTGGCTGTACTTACCGCTGTACCCTTTGGGGTATTCGGTGCCATTGCTGCCACCTGGATGCGTGATTTATCCAATGACGTTTACTTCCAAGTGGCCTTGGTTACCTTGGTGGGTCTGGCGGCTAAAAACGCCATTCTCATTGTGGAATTTGCCGTAGAGGCATGGCGCTCTGGTAAAAGCCTTGATGTGGCGGCCATGCACGCCTCTCGTTTGCGCTTTAGACCCATTATCATGACCTCGCTGGCCTTTATTATGGGTTGTGTGCCGCTAGCCATCAGCACCGGCGCCGGCGCCAACAGCCGTCACGCCATTGGTACAGCGGTTATTGGGGGTATGCTGGCAGCAACCTTTATTGCAACCCTCTTTGTACCTTTCTTTTTCAAGGTAATTATGCAATTCTCCTTGTGGCTACAGGGCAAAAAAGACCCTCATGCCATGAACGGTGAACAATTTAAACTGCCCTTAAGGGAACGCGAGGAAGACATCTAATGTCCATACTACGACGTATAACACAAAGCGCATTATCCTTGCTATGCCTGTCCACCTTGGCGGCCTGCTCTTTTGCGCCAGACTATGAACAGCCTGAAATGGTCATGCCCGAAGCATGGATGAGTGTGAATCTAAAAGCTCCGCCCCTCGAGCAAGATTGGTGGAAGCGCTTTGACGATCCGGCTCTTACCAAGCTCATTGAAGAAGCGCTTAAGAATAATCAAGACATTGATGAAGCTTTGGCCAAAGTGGACAGCGCAGCGGCGCAAATTGGTCAAGCTCGTTCGGCGCTTTTCCCTAGCATTAACGGTACAGGCAGCACAGCGCGTACTTCACAGTCCATTGACTCTACCAATGTGAGCCAATCTAACTTTGAGCAGGGACTTCTAAAGCGCGCCACCTCCTCCACCCAAATTGGCTTTGGTGCCTCCTGGGAACTGGACTTATGGGGTAAATATCGCAACTCGTATACTGGCCTCAGTGATGTATTGCTCAGCACCAAGGTGGGTTACGACGCTTTGCGCCTATCCATTGCCGGACAAGTGGCACAAGGGTACTTCACCTTGCTAGCCCTTGATATGCAGCTGGCCACAGCCAAGCGTACTTTTGAATCGCGCAAAAAATCCTTACGCATCTATGCCCAGCGCTTTAAGCAAGGGGAAACCACAGAGCTTGATTGGCTTCGCGCTGAAAGTGAAATGGAGCTTTCCCGCGCTTCCATGCTTAATACCATAGTGGAACGCGACGCAGCAGAAGCAGCTTTAGCCGTGCTTTTGGGTCGATCCCCCAAGGAAATATTGCAAGGCGAAATAGGTCGCGGCTTTAATATTGAAAAAATGCCTGCACCGCCTGTACTGCCTGCAGGTCTGCCCTCAGACTTGCTTTTGCGCCGTCCGGACATTCGCGCCGCAGAATATATGGTTATGGCCTATAATGCCAATATTGGTGTGGTCACTGCCGACTTGTTCCCTTCCATCAGCCTTACCGGTAACCTTGGCAGCATGAGCTCCGATATTGGGCGCCTCTTCACTGGCCCTGCCGGATTATGGTCTTATGGCGCCAATGTGGCCATGCCCATATTAGATTTTGGTCGCCGCTGGTACGCCATTGAAGATGCCGAAGCCCTAAAGCGCCAATCTATAGCCTTGTATCGCAAAACCATACAAACGGCCTTCCAAGACGTGCGCACGGCCTTCACCTCACAGCGTGAAGCCAATGGCATTGTAAAAAGCGTGCAAAAGCAGGTGGACAACAACCGCCGCGCTTTAAATCTTGCCAGATTGCAATACGACAATGGTTATGCAGACTATTTGACTGTGCTTGATGCCGAGCGTCAGCTTTTCACAGCAGAGCTCTCTTTAGCCTCAGCCATGAGCCATCGCCTTAACTCTGTGGTACGCGTATGCTTAGCCCTTGGTGGCGGTTGGTCGGATACCACTCCAGACATGGGCACCAAAACTCAAGCTAAAAAAGCTGAAAGCGCTGAATAAAGCTTGGTGAATATATGATAAAAATCCCGGCTCTTTTAACGAAGAGCTGGGATTTTTTGATTGTTAACAAAGCCTACTGGTGGGAGAACCTTTTTTGAAAAAAAGGTTCTCCCCCCAGCCCCCCCTTCCAAAAAACTTTAGTTGCGGCATATATTTATCTTTGAATGTAAGATCTAGGCGCAATATAATTTTTCCCCTTGGGTTTGTTATTAGTTTAAAAAGCCCAGCTCTTTTGAATAAGAAACTGGGCTTTTTATGCTATGGAAAGTAAAAGAAGGTGGCTAAGCTTCTTTTATTTTGCAATGAATAATCTTGCAGCACACAAAGTTAAGCTTTCGCAGGCATAGCATACAAATACAATTGGCATCGATGTAATTGATGCCAGTATTTATATGCTATGCCTGCGAAAGGTGCCCTAAAACACCTGTTTTGAACCTACGTCAAAGCCATAAAAATAAAGGGAATTTAGCGTTGCACCGCCAAGACATACCTAACTACAGGAAGAAAAACGCCTACCTAAAGTAAGACGACGCAGTTTACGCTTTTTCAACGCCCTGTTAGCGCTGCGCCGCTTGCAACTCCACATACTGCGCCTGCAAGCTCTCCAGCCACAATTTATCATGGCTAGACACAATAACCGTAGTACCTTTGGCAGCCACAGTATGCACAGCCTCATGTATGGCCTTAGAGCAAGCCGCATCGGTATGTGCCGTAGGCTCATCTAAAAGCAAGGCTAAGGGCTCCAACACCAAACGCGCCGCCAAGGCCACACGCTGTTTTTCTCCGCCGGAAAGCTGATACCAAGGGCGCGTGGCGACTTCTTCACCATCAAAGCCCACGGTATGTAAGGCCGCAATGGCTTTTTCCTGCATGCCCTCTTTTTTTCCGCGCAATTTCAGCCCATAGCACACATTATTCAGCACAGATGTTTTAAAAAGATAAGGTTCTTGCAAAAGAAGGGTCACATCTTGGCGCGTGTGCATGGGGCTATTGCCATAAAAAGAAATACTGCCTTGGCTGGGCTTTTCTAAAAAAGCCAAAATTCGTAAAAGCGTACTCTTACCCACGCCATTGGGGCCGGTAAGGGCAATGACAGCGCCGCGGGCAATTTCCAGCGTGGGCATATGACGCATATCCAAGGCCATATGCGTGCCATAGCATTGCACAATATTTTGTAATTTATACAGCATACTAGCCCCTTCGCCCTTCTTTGCGCAAAAAGGTAAGTGCCACATTTAAAATAAAAGCCATGAGCAGCAGCACGAGGCCCAGCGCAATACCTTGGGCAAATTCGCCCTTATTAGTTTCTAAGGTAATGGCAGTGGTGATGGTGCGCGTATCCCAGCGAATATTTCCGCCCAGCATCATGGCCACGCCCACCTCGGTGACCACGCGCCCAAAAGCCGTAACCAGCACCAATAAAATAGCAAAGCGCAGTTCAATAATGGTACCCAGCGCCAATTGAAAAGGGCTAGCGCCAAGGGTAAGTAAGGTCTGGCGGCAACGTGGGTCTTGATTTTCCACAGCTTGCGCCGTGAGAGAGCTAATAATAGGGAGAGCTAAAATGGCTTGCCCCAAAGCCATGCCTTCTAGGGTGAACAACAAACCCATATCCCCTAGGGGGCCTTTGCGCATAATAAAAGCGTAGACGAGTAGGCCTATAAGTACGGTGGGAAAGGCTAATAAGGTATCAGAAATAAGACGTAAAAAGCGGCGGCCAAAAAAATCGCCATAGCCAAGGGCCAGCCCCAAGGGTAGACCCAAGGCCATGGCTAAAATCATGGCATAGATTGTTGATACAAGGCTGGCCTCCACTGCAGAAAAAGTGTCCGCATTGCCTGTAAGCAAGAGGTGAAAGGCCTGAATTATGCCTTGTACAAAAAAGTCCATGTCTTACTTGCTTTCTGCGTTGGGGAAGAACAATTGCTTACCTTGCATTTTGTAATCAGCAATGCTCTTTTGCGTGGAAGGAGATACCAACCAGTTGGCAAACTTCACAGCAAGACCATTTTTTGCCTTGGGGCAATTTTTGGGGCTTACTTCTACTACAGAATATTGGTTAAAGAGAGCCTTGTCACCTTCTACAACGATGGCTAAGGGGCTGTCAGGATTTTTGCTGCTGAAGGTGATCCAAGTACCGCGGTCGGTAAGGGCATAGCCACCTTTTTCAGAAGCAATGGCCAAAGTTTTAAGCATGCCTTGACCTACAGAAGAATACCATTTTTCAGTAGAAGGCACAGTGCCGTGTAAGTTTTTCCACAGCTTTTGCTCAGCCTTATGTGTACCGGAATTGTCACCGCGGCTGATAAAGGCAGCGCCGGTGGCGGCAATGTTCTTTAAAGCTAAAGCAGCGTCGCTGCCTTTTACTTTAGCAGGGTCGGCCTTGGGGCCTACCATGATGAAGTCATTGTACATTACCAATTGACGGTTTTGGCCAAAACCTTTGTTTACAAAATCAATTTCTGCATCGGGAGCATGTACAAGCAATACGTCCACATCGCAATTTTGACCATGAGCTAAGGCTTTGCCTGTGCCCACTGCTACCCATTTAATGGGCACGCCGGTTTCTTTGGTAAATTGGGGGCCAAGCACATCCAACAAGCCAGAATCTTGGGTGCTGGTGGTGGTAGCCATCATAAGGGTTTCTTCAGCTTTTGCAGCTGGAGCAAAGGTAAGTACGCTTACCATAAAACCTAAAACAGTAAGGGCGCGAAATGCGTGTAACATATTGTCCTCCATATGTGTTATCTGAAGGGGGTATACTCATACTATAGGCCTAGAGTCAAGGATTGAGCACATTTTTTTTCATGAAGAAATTCTTATCTAAACAGATATTATTTTAAGAAAAAAGAAGGCAATCGCCAATAATTACGTGCCGCCCAAGAGAAAATTTTGGGTGAAAAAAAGGACAAGGCATAAAAGAGAGCAATTTTACTATTCAAAGGCCTTTGCTCACGTAATACTTTTCGCGCTAAACGCCCCTGCCCTTGGCGCCAATATTGTATGGATTGCTGAAAAGCAATACGCTTTTGCATGGCCTTGGTAGCCTTGGGATACTCTTTATCAAAATTTGGCCACAGAGCGCGGAATTTATCTAAAATATACTGTATCTCTTGCGGCCATTCTTCCCATTGGCTTAGGGTAATATTATGGCTGTGCATACGCCTATGGGTGAGCACGCGTGGTACAAAGTCACAATACCCTTGCTGGGCTAGGCGGTATAAAAGATCGGCATCGGCGGCCAATTGTAAACGAGAATCAAAGGTATGGGTCTCGAGTTTTTCCAAAGCCGTGCGCCGCAGCATCACCGAAGAAAGCAATATCCATTGGCGCTGTATAAGTTCTTCAAATACGGCGCCGCTAGCAGGCCGGCTTTTACTAAACACGCTTTTGCGCAAAAACTTTTGCCCATAGGTAGAACCGTAAAAAAAATCCGCATTGGTACAAAGCACGTCCACCTGTGCATGGCTTTGCATATGCGCCACCTGCAAAGCCAATTTATCCTTATGCCACAAATCATCCACGTCTAAAAAAGTGATATGGTGCATAGCTTTTTCTTCTGCAATATGCTCTTGGGCATATTTCACAGCATATTTTAGGGCTAGCCTACGTGCTTCCCCCAAAATGGGGCGTGAATCATGGGCTATGCAGCGTATGCGCGCATCTTTTTGGCTAAAAGCTTGCGCCACAGCAAGGCTAGCATCCTCACTGGCGCTATCAAAGAAAATCACCTGCCAATGGGCATAGCTTTGTGCCTGCACGGAGCACAGACATTGCGCCACAGTGTCCGCTCCATTATAGCAATTTATAATAATGGAAACGAGCGCTTGCATGGAATGTATTTTTAGAAAAGCTTAAGAGGGGCGCTTATACGCGTAAATCTACGCCTACAGACCAGCGACCACTATACACAGGAGGCGCTATGTCGCTACCGGGATTGCCCGCGCGGTATTGCGTGGCATAGGCAGCGCTGGCCTTTTGTGGGCTTACGCTGGTGCCCGTGGCTAAGGATGTGCTTTGGGCGTCGTTAATATGCACAGAGGTGGGACGTGCACCGTCTAAGCTACGTAAACGCACAGCTTCATAGGCAGAAGAGCCATTGCTGGGGGTAAAGGTGCGCGTTTGCAAATTGTCTTGCGGTGTCACGTTGCTGGCGTACATGGCGGCCACATGGGCCATCTCCGGCGATGTGCTGGGTACGCGGCGCAATTCTTCGCTTTGTGGCCCCTTGGTTACGCTGAGCTCATCTTGCTCGGTGGTTTGAATGCGACCGGAAGCATTGTAGGTGCCGGCAAAAGAAGTGGCTACACCATAGGCGCTGGCGGCATAAGAGTCTTGAAATTGGCCTTGCGATTGGCTGTGCTCTGTGGCGATGACAGCATCACCGCGCTGCAGAACCTTAGCCTTTTCAAGGGCTTCGGGGCTTATGGACAGGGCATCAGCAATGACAGAGTCAAAGCGTGAGCTTTGCCCTGTTTGCTGTGAGCTTCGCCCCTGATTATTTTCCTGCGAGCCGGTGTCGAAGGAAAAATCAAAGGGGGAGATTTGGGAGGTAGTGTCTACCCAGCCGGAAATGCCGTCCATAGTGTCCTCTTTGTATGCTTGAAAGTAAAATATAAGTCCTTTGGGCGGCTTTGTCTAGAGGGGGATTTTTGGGGATTCTTTTGGAATTCATAGGTAAGATTATATTTTCGCACTTTGTAAGAGCTTCGTTGTTTGTCATTGCGAGCGAAGCGCGGCAATCCTGGCTATGCTGGCGGCATGGGTGTATGGTGAATTTTGCGCCCTGTATGCAAAATTTATCTTTTACGCGCGCACTACGTCAAATTCCCTTTTTTGAACGCACGTACTTGAGTACGCTTACCTTCAAAAAAGGGAATTTTCCTTGTGCGCACGTAATATCTGAAAATTTAAATACATCCCACAAAAACTAACCCGTCGCGCTTTTGTTGCTTACACATTGCAGCTACTCCCACTTTGTATCCTGTAAAAGGAAACAAAAGCGCGACGCCTCGAGGGGATCCCCCTGTCTTTCCGCTCCACTGCGTTTCGCGTCATGACATCCCCCTTACAGTCCTACGGACAAGGGGGAAAGGTAGTATAAAAAAGATAACGTTGCGCCAAGATTTATATACAGCGCTTAGGATTCGTCGCCGTGAAAGTTTTTTGGAAAAGGGGTGGGGTTTGGGGGAGGGGAAAGAACCTTTTTTTCAAAAAAGGTTCTTCCCCTCCCCCAATAAATACAAATTACTTATACACAGCGCCGGTGGCAGCAGAGCTCACCAATCTGGCATAGCGTTTTAAGAAGGGTGAAGTGATTTCTTTCACCACGGGCACATGGTTTTTGCGGCGTTCTTCCAATTCTTCTTCGCTTACCAAGATGTCCAGCACGCGATTGGGAATATCTATGCGAATGATATCGCCTTCACGCACAAGGCCAATATTACCGCCATCGGCGGCTTCGGGCGAGATATGCCCAATAGCCGCGCCATTGGTACCGCCGGAGAAGCGTCCGTCGGTGAGTAAGGCCACATCCTTACCTAAGCCCATACCGGTAATGGCGGCTGTGGGGGACAGCATTTCGCGCATGCCGGGGCCGCCGCGAGGGCCTTCATAGGTAATGACCACGCCATCGCCCTTTTGGATTTTACCCTCTAGAATGGCCTGCATGGCATCTTCTTCCGAGGTGAATACGCGGGCGCGTACATCGCGGCACAGCATTTCTTCAGCCACAGCCGATTGCTTTACCACAGCGCCTTGAGGTGCCAAGGAACCCTTTAAAATGGCAATGCCGCCTTGCTGGGAATAGGCATTGTCTATGGTGCGAATGACCTCAGCATTTTTGATGCCGGCTTTAAGCTCTGCCAAGTTTTCACCTACGGTTTTACCGGTAACAGTGAGGGCATTATCGCTGATAAGACCCGCTTTGCGCAGCTCTGCCATAACAGCAGGGATACCGCCGGCAAGGTGCAGTTCTTCAATATGATGGCTGCCGGCAGGGGAAAGTTTACACAAGTTTGGTGTCTTGCGGCTTACTTCATTGAAAATATCTAAGGAGAGATCGAGCCCAGCTTCTCGGAAAATGGCAGGCAAGTGCAGCACAGTATTGGTAGAACAGCCCAGCGCCATATCCACAGCCACGGCATTGGACACGGCTTCTTGGGTAACGATATCTGAAGGACGGATATTTTTTTCAAGTAATTCCATAACCTTCATGCCGGCTTTTTTAGCCAAACGAATACGCGAGGCCATGACGGCAGGGGTGGTACCATTGCCGGGCAAAGCCAGACCAATGGTTTCTGACAGACAGTTCATGGAGTTGGCGGTGAACATACCGGCGCAAGAACCACACCCGGGACAAGCGCCTTCTGCCAATTCTTCCAATTGTTCTTCGCTCATTTGGCCGCTTTTTACGCGCCCTACCCCTTCAAAAACGGTGATAAGGTCGGTCTTGGCGTCCTTACCCATATGCTCCGACTTAAGACCGGCCAGCATGGGGCCACCGCTAATAAGAATGGAAGGGATATTTAAGCGCAGCATGGCCATAAGCATGCCGGGAACGCTTTTATCGCAATTGGGGATAAATACCAAGGCATCAAAAGGATGCGCACAGGCCATGATTTCTATGGAATCTGCAATGATTTCACGAGATGGCAAGGAAAAATGCATGCCCTTATGATTCATGGCTAGGCCATCACACACGGCAATGGCAGGAAATTCCATGGGCGTACCACCGGCCATACGAACGCCGGATTTTACGGCTTCGGCAATGCGGTGCAGGTGAATGTGACCGGGCACAATTTCATTGGCGCCATTTACAATACCCACCAAAGGGCGATCCATTTCTTCGCGGGTAAGGCCAAGGGCATACAATAAAGAGCGATGCGGGGCTTTTTCTAAGCCTGCAGTCATTTTTTTACTACGCATGAAATTTCCTTTCTGTTTATATGTTTCGCATAATGCGGTATAGATGATGAATAGGTATACTACGTATAACAGTGGCACTAGTAGCAAATTTACTCATAAAAATCCAGCATAATGCAGCCCCTACTTTATGGGCTTTTGAAAGCAAGCCTCGTTTTATTGACATATGTTTTTACGTCATCTACTCTCGCCACAAAGTATATGTGTAAAGGCCAAAAGGTCATAAAAAAGGAGAGCGTATGTCCACACGTAAAGAGCATGATTTTTTAGGTGAATTAGAAATACCCAATGATGTGTATTATGGCATTCAAACCTACAGAGCTAAGGAAAACTTCCATATTTCCTATACCAGAATTTCTGACATTCCCGAATTTATTGTGGCTTTTGCCCATGTAAAAAAAGCCGCCGCCATGGCCAATGCAGAATTAGGCCTTTTACCGGAAAATATTTTTAAAGCCATTTGCGCCGCATGCGATGAAGTAGCCGCAGGGAAATTTAATGATCAATTCCCCATTGACTGCATTCAAGGCGGCGCCGGCACTTCGGTGAATATGAATGCCAATGAAGTTATTGCCAACAGAGCGCTGGAAATTATGGGGCACAAAAAGGGCGAATACGAATTTTGCCACCCCAATAATCATGTGAACCGTTCCCAATCCACCAACGATGCCTACCCCACAGCCTTGCACCTTGCCATACATACCAAGGTAGTGCAGCTCATTGATAATATAAAATATTTACAGGCCGGCTTTGCCGAAAAGGCCGAAGAATTTAAAGATGTGGTAAAAATGGGACGCACACAATTGCAAGACGCTGTGCCCATGACCTTGGGTATGGAATTTGGCGCCTATGCCACCACTTTGACCACAGAAATTTCGCGTTTAGAATACGTTACCACCAAATTACTGGCCGTAAATATGGGCGCCACAGCCATTGGTACAGGTATTTGCAGTGAGCCAGGCTATGCACCGCTGTGCGTGGCCAGATTGGCAGATGTTACAGGCTTGCCCATTCGCTTAAGCGAAAACCTTATTGAAGCTACGTGGGATACAGGCATTTATGTGCAAGTTTCTGCCGCCATTAAGAGCGCCGCTGTGAAGCTTTCTAAAATATGCAATGACTTACGCCTTCTTTCTTCGGGGCCTCGTTGCGGATTTAATGAAATTAACTTACCGCAAATGCAGCCCGGTTCTTCCATTATGCCGGGCAAGGTGAACCCTGTTATACCGGAAGTGGTGAACCAAGTGTGCTTTGACGTTATGGGGAAGGATATTACCGTAACTTTTGCTTCCGAAGCCGGGCAGTTGGAACTCAACGTTATGGAGCCCATTATTGCTTTGTCGCTCTTTACCGGTGTGGATCGTCTGCGCCGCGCCGCCAAAACTTTGCAAGATAAATGCGTAAAGGGCATTACAGCCAATAGAGATGTATGCCGCAAGCTTATGGAAAATAGCATTGGCATTGTTACGGCCTTAACACCCTTTATTGGCTATGAAAATTGCGCATCCATTGCCCGCGAAGCCTTGGATAAAAATGCCTCTGTATATGACCTTGTGCTGGAGCGTAAGCTTTTGAGCAAGGAAAAGCTTGATGAAATCCTTTCTCCGGAAAATATGATTCACCCTATTAATAGCAAATAGTATCTCATAATAGCCCTCTGTATGCCTTATATAAGATATGCAGGGGGCTGTGAGGCATATATATGTCAAAAAAACTCGCCCACATTACCATTTTGGCCACAGGGGGCACCATAGCCGGCGCCGCGGCCTCTGCCACGCAATTAACCCAATATAAAGCCGCTTCCCTTTCGGTACAAGAGCTTATTGCCGCCGTGCCTGCCCTCACGGACATTGCGCATATTCACGCCGAGCAAATAGCCAATGTACCCAGCGAAAGCTTTACTTTGGCGCTTTTACTGAGCCTTGCACAAAGAATCAATGTGCTTTTGCAGGAAGAAAACTGTGATGGCATAGTGGTCACCCACGGCACGGACACCCTAGAAGAGACAGCCTATTTTTTAAATCTTGTGGTGAAAAGCCATAAGCCTGTGGTGCTGGTGGGCTCCATGCGCCCTGCCACGGCCATTGGCGCCGATGGGCCTTTAAATTTATTGGACGCTGTGGGTGTGGCTGCCACGTCAGACTCCCATGGTAAAGGCGTGCTCATTGTGCTGGATGGGCATATTATTGCCGCGCGCGAAGGCACCAAATCCAATACCCTTTCCACAGAAACCTTTAAGGCGCATGAAGTGGGCATTTTAGGCTATGTGATAGATTTTAAAGCCGTGTATTATAGGTCTGTTACGCGCAAGCATACTGTGCAAACGCCCTTTGATATGAGCCACGTGCACACTTTGCCGCGGGTGGATATTGTGTATGAATATATGGACGCCTCGCCCCTGCTGCATGAGGCCATCATAGCCAGTAAGCCCCAAGGCATAGTCATTGCGGCCACAGGTAATGGCTGCTTAAGCCATAAGGTGGAGCAGCTTTTTAGCGCCGCCAGTGGGCATGGTATTGTGGTGGTGCGCTCTTCCAGAACAGGTTCCGGCGTGGTGACGCCCACACCGGCCGATAGAAAGCATGGCTTTATTGCGGCGGATAATTTAAACCCACAAAAGGCGCGCATATTGCTGACCTTGGCCTTACTTTTAAGCCGTGAGCCTGAGCACATTCGCGGCTATTTTGCAGAATTTTAAAAAAACTCACAAAATTAAAACTTCTATTCAAAAAGAACAACAGGACGCAGGACGCGGCCTAGCCGCGCAGCGGAGCAAGCCAAAGCCAGCCGAAATTTACTTTCGGCGCCAGCGACGCTTGCGAGAGCTTGTGTCGTACAGGACGTACGACCAAGCGTTATTATTAACGGCTTACAGGAAAAACCAGCGCCTCATACCAATACAATTGCGCCCCCTGCTGCTGCCAAGAGCCCACAGGTAAACCGGCCTTATGGCATAAATTTTCCAAGTAGGCGGCTAAATCCCAGCCCTGCTCCACAGGCACCTTAGGCAAAAAAACACCGCTTCTGCCCCCATAAGCCAGTAAAAGGCCATGGCGCCCTATTTCCACCTGCTGCACATCGGGGCATAGGGTTAAAGGTCCTAACACGGAGATTTCCACCGTGATGGGATTTTCCCTATCCAGCCATTCTTCTTTGCTCACAGCAGGAAAGCGCGTGTCCTCAAAGGCAGCGGCCTTGGCCATACGCACCACATTTTGATATAGCGGCTCTTGCCCCACCATGGTGCCTATGCAACCGCGCAAGTGACCGCCTTTATTTAGTGTTACAAAGCAGCCCAAATCTTGCTGCAATACCCCTCTTGCCATGGCAGGAATGGGAATGCTTTGACCGCTCAAATGTGCGGCTATGGATAAGCAGGCAAGGCTACCCAAGGCATTTTTTTCTTTCAAACTGAGGGCAAACTTCACAGACATAATACCTCCCAAACACTTAACATATGGGGCATAGTGAAAAAAAGGGCCCTACGTTGCCGCAGAGCCCTTATAGTATCAATAGATTACAAGATTAGCCTTTTACCACTTCCATGGCAGTTTCGGCAATTTGTAATTCTTCATTGGTGGGGATAATAAGCACAGGCACGGTGGATTCTGGCTTAGAAATCACACGCGCAATACCACGACGGGTATTGTTTTCTTCTTCGTCTAATACGATACCAAGAGGCTCTAAGCCCTTGATAACGCCAGCACGTACATGCTCGTCGTTTTCACCAATACCGGCGGTGAAAACAATGGCATCTACACGGCCAAGCAAGAAGAAGTAAGCGCCAAGTTGCTTTTTAATGCTACGGCAAAGCATTTTGTAAGCCAAGGTAGCTTTTTCGTCGCCTTTTTCGCGCATATCATGCACATCGCGCATATCGCTATTGCCGCAAATACCCACAAGGCCGGATTTCTTATTCATAAGGGTATCCACTTCGGTGGTGGAAAGACCCAATTTGTCTTGTAAGAAAGGCACAATGGCAGGGTCGATGGTACCGCAACGGGTGCCCATCATAAGGCCTTCTAAGGGGGTTAAGCCCATGGAAGTATCTTCGCATACGCCATTTTTCACAGCAGAAGCAGAAGAACCATTGCCAAGGTGCAAGGTAATGGAGTTCAGCTCTGCTTGTGGCTTGCCAAGGAACTCAGCGGTCTTTTTGGCAATATATTTATGGGAAGTGCCGTGGAAACCATAACGACGCACATTGTGCTTTTCGTAAATTTCGTAAGGCAAAGGATAAATATACGCTTCAGGAGCCATGCTGGAACCAAATTCTGTATCAAATACACCTACATTGGGAATACCGGGAAGCAACTTTTCTGCCACTTCAATACCCATAAGGTTGGCTGGGTTATGTAAGGGCCCAAGAGGAATGTATTTTTTGATAATTTCTTTGGCATTTTCGTCAATAAGCACAGGTTGCTTAATATCTTCGCCGCCGTGCAATACACGGTGACCAATGACGGAAATTTCAGAAACTTCTTTAATTACACCCTTCTCAGCATCTGTAAGCAAGCTGATCACAGCTTCCATGCCTTCCACGTGAGTGGGGAAGCCTCTTTCAATAACAATTTTTTCTTCTTTGTCGCTGTCGGGGAAAAGCTTATGTGCTAGTTTGCCCATGCTTGCGCCAATACGCTCTACAATACCAGAACACAGTACAGATTTATCTGCCATTTCAAACAGCTGGTATTTGCAAGAAGAAGAACCAGCATTGATTACGAGAATTTTCATACGCTCCTCAAAGGTTATTTAGATTTTTCCGCGGCAGCTTGTACTGCTGTAATGGCAACGGTATTCACAATATCTGCCACAGTACATCCGCGTGATAAGTCATTAACAGGTTTATTCAGTCCTTGCAAGACCGGTCCTATGGCAATGGCATCAGCTGCACGCTGCACAGCCTTATAGGTATTGTTACCTGTATTCAAATCGGGGAAAATAAAGACCGTAGCGCGCCCTGCCACCTGGCTATCAGGCAATTTGGTGCGTGCCACTTCCGGATCAATGGCCGCATCGTATTGAATGGGGCCTTCTAATAATAAATCCGGAGCCAACTCCTTAGCAATTCTTGTGGCTTCAATAACATTTTCCACATCGGCGCCCTTGCCGGAAGAACCGGTGGAATAGGAAAGCATGGCCACACGCGGCTCTATGCCAAAAACCTCTGCTGTATGCGCAGAAGCTATGGCAATTTCTGCCAATTGCTGGGCTGTGGGATTAGGGTTCACAGCGCAATCGCCAAAGGCCAGCACTCTATCTTTAAGGCACATAAGGAATACCGAAGACACAATGGAGCAATTAGGCTTGGTCTTAATAAATTCAAAGGCAGGACGAATGGTATGAGCTGTGGTATTTACCGCGCCGGACACCATGCCGTCGGCATCATTTTTATGCACCATCATGGTGGCAAAATAGGTGCTGTCTATCATGCGCTCGCGAGCTTGCTCTGGGGTCATGCCCTTGGCTTTGCGCAATTCATAATAGGTATTGGCATAGTCTTCAAATTGCGGCGAAAGATCTGGCTGAATAATGCGCGCGCCCGATAAATCAAGACCCAAATCCGCAATGCGCTTGCCTATGGAATCGGCATTACCAAGCAATATCACCTCAGCCACGCCGCGGCGAATTAAAATATCTGTGGCACGTAAAATGCGCTCTTCTTGCCCCTCAGCCAGCACTATGCGCATCTTGCTTTGTCTGGCCTTTTCAATAAGGTCAAATTCAAACATCATGGGGGTCACGCGCGTGGGCTTATCGCTAATCAAGCGCTTGGCAATTTCTTTAGAATTCACATGCCTATCAAAATGCCCCAAAGCTGTATTGATTTTTTGCATATTGTCCGGCTCTATGCGTCCGTACAATTCAGACAGCATTTGCACTGTCTTATAGGTGTGAGCCTCGGTGAGAAGCACAGGCACAGGCACGCCTGTCCAGCCTTCCAAAAGCTGCGCCACATTGACAGGTAAACGCAAGCCACCGGTAAGCAGTACGCCGGCAATATCAGGGCATGCCGAAGAAACGCGCGAAGCCAAGGCGGCTAAAATAATATCAGTGCGATCTCCGGGGGTAATAACAAGATTACCATCATGCAGATAATCCAAGAAATTATGCACCTGCATGGCGGCAATAAGATAATCGCCCACTAAGCTATCCATGCGCTTGGCACCGTACAGCACCTCAGCGTTGAGCCATTTAGCCACATCATTCATGGTGGGTTTACCAAGGGCAGGCTCATCGGGCACAGAATAAATAAGTATCTGTTTTTCTACACCCTCTTGACTAAGCCCTTCGCGTAAATCAAATTTTTCCGTTTCGCCGTAATCAGCGCGGTTCACCACCACGGAAACCACATCCACGCCCTTTTCATCCAATTGATCCAGCACTATTTTTGTGCCATCAATAACTTCTTCCACATCCTTGCCATGGCCATTGGCCAGCACCAACATGGAGGAACCTAAATTACTGGCAATTTCGGCATTGAGCTCAAATTCAAAGGCAGAATCTTGCCCTAAAAAGTCTGTGCCCTCGCAAAGCACGAAATCATTTTCCTCCACAAGTCTATGGTATTTTTGTAAGATATTAGAAATAAGTATATTACGCTGGCCAAAGTTCACCAAGTGGCGTGCTTCGTCTAAGGTATAGGCAAAAGAATCTGTATAGGATTGATTCAGCTTAAAATGCGTGAGCATTAAGTTAATATCATGGTCTTTATCGTCTAAAATAGGTTCATTGATAATAGGACGAAAAAAAGCCACCTTTTGCATATTACGGGTAAGCAAGTGCATCATGCCAAGCACAATGGCAGATTTACCGGAACGAGGCTCTGTAGCAGAAATATAAAGACTTTTATACATAATACACCGACTTGTTAAAGGGATGACGTGATTTTTTTCACACTGTATATGCTAATAAGGGGGTGAAAAATCTTCCACCCCCTTGTGTATTACCTAAAACGCTTAGTCAGCAATGCCGGGCATTTCTGCAAGCAACTTATAGTGCTTATAGCGCTTGTTGTATTGCTTTTCGAGGTCTGCCTTCAACTGCGGCGACACTTCGGGAGCAATTTTATCTAAAGAAGCAAAACGGGTTTCACCCATGAGGAATTCTTGGATGGTGCCGTCAGGCTCTTTGCTTTCCAGCATGAAGGGATTTTGTCCTTCTTCTGCCAATAAAGGATTGTAGCGATACAATGGCCAGTAGCCGGAAGTTACCGCAAGCTTGCCTTCTTCCATGGTTTTACCCATGCCCTTGCGAATACCTTGGTTGATACAAGGAGCATAAGCAATAATAATGGAAGGCCCTTTGTAGGCTTCTGCTTCACGGAAAGCCTTGATAACTTGGCTCTTATCTGCGCCCATGGACACAGAAGCCACGTACACATAACCATAGCTCATGGCCATGGCGCCAAGGTCTTTCTTACCAATGCGCTTACCGGCTGCGGCAAACTTAGCAATGGAACCCAAAGGCGTAGCTTTGGAAGCTTGGCCACCGGTATTGGAGTACACTTCAGTATCCATTACCAAGATGTTAATGTCTTCGCCGGAAGCGATAACGTGGTCAAGGCCGCCGTAACCAATGTCATAGGCCCAGCCGTCACCGCCAAATACCCAAATGCTCTTCTTGGTGAACAG
>CAYJAL010000005.1:0-37256 GCA_964367875.1 uncultured Desulfovibrionaceae bacterium
CTAAACTTTGCCAGAAAACGTATTCCATACGTTCATTTCTGGCAAAGTTTATTACAATATTTAAAATAAAAAAACTCTATATTCATCAATGTTTAAGTAGTTTTTCAGCGTCGACTACATAAAAGTAGGATTAAAAACCACCAGCATGGCCGTATATACAAGCCAAAGGGAATAGGCTAAAATTGCTCCCAAAAAAAGGACTAAGGCGTAGAATTTTTTTAAAAAAGAATACCACATTCCCCAAAAACTTAAGGTACAGGCAAAGATACTTACTATAAGTAAAATATCTGTTTGCTTATGACGAATAAGCATTCCCGTACCGCCAAAATAGCCCAATACAAGCAAGAGTAAGATAGATATAAACCAAAAAATAATCTTCATAAGCCTCTCTTCTTCTCTAATATATCTGCTAAAGCGCTGCGCACTCTTTACAAAATTTTTTTGTAAAGAGGCTTTCCATATGCCCCCTACGCAAAGTCTAGGCAAAAGAAGAAAAAAATGCTAGATGTAATACATCTCAGATTGTTGACAAAGTCTACTGGTGGGAAACCTTTTTTGGAAAAAAGGTTCTCCCCCAGCCCCCCCTTCCAAAAAACTTTAATTGCGGCGAATACTTACCTTTGAACATAAGATTTAGACGCAATGCAATTTTTTAAATAATGCCTTATTTCTTCTTCATTTAAAGTGTGCACTTTAAAAAATTGAAGTTTAATTCGTAAAAATAAAAATCACATTTTTACCCTAGGTTTTGTCATTATTCTGAGATATCATATATCAGTAAACACTGTAGACCCAGAAGGTGTTTTTATGCAAATACATATAGAAGTACAAGATTCTGTCCATATCATACAACTTAGTGGGCGCTGGGACACCTACTCCACTGCCACCTTTGAAGATACATGCTCAGAGCACATAACCCAAGGCATGCGTCATATAGTTTTAGATCTAGAGCATGTGGATTATATTAGCTCTTTAGGTTTACGCTCTTTATTAAATATAGGCAAAAAACTTGACCCTTTAGGCGGTGAACTTGTTATTTGCCACTTACACCCTCATGTACAAAAACTCTTTGTAGGTAGCGGTTTTTCACGCCTGTTTAGCCTTTTTCCCGATCGCATAAGTGCGCAACAATCCTTTCAGAAAAAACCATGATTACCGCTAAAATACCTTGGCAATATCATATTTTACTGCGCCAAACCGTTCCCATTGTGGCAGGTCTTTTAGGTTGCCTTGCCCTCATGCTTTCCTTGGGCTATTTCTACGCGCGCGAAGAAATTTTAAGTACCACCAGAGCGCAAGTGCAGCAATTTGTGCAAAGCATAGTGCGCCAAAATGAATATTCACGCCAATGGGTTATACGTTCCATGCCCTCGCTGGTCCATGCCATACAAAAACTTCTTGCAACGCCGCACCTTCAACAAGACTATATGGATGCCCAAATCTCCTCAGCCATTTCCAATTTACGCGGCGAACAATTTATTGAAGTGCATTATATTAAAAAAGGAAAAGTTCTTTCTCATTACTATAATAAAGAAGGAGCCATTTCCAAAGAGAGAGTCCCCCTTTTTTTTAAATCTCCTCCCACACCCAACCAAATAAGATCCGTCAAAAAAGCCTATTGGAGCAATCCACACATGGACAAAAAGCGAACCCTGCATATTCGCTACACTATGCCCCTAAAAGACAATCAGGGAAAGACTACAGGGCGTGTCACCCTAAGCCTTGGAAAAATCTGGCTCACAGAACATATACGCTCTTTTAGTTTTTTTGAACATTGCATTCCCTTTTTTCTTACATCGCAAGGGCAATGGACCTTACCAAGTGCCAGCGATACCAGCTTGGCAGAGCTTAAAATCTTCATGCAGGAAAAAAAATCCGGCATAAATACAGTGCAGTGGCTAAATACAAGCTATCTGGCTATCTTTATGCCCAGCGGGGAAGACAACTTACTCCTTGGAATACTCATACCCCGTAAAGATATTTTTGGAGATTTAGACACAAACACACAAATATTATTATTCATGGGTGTTATAATTCTACTGTTGGCCACCTATGCTCTATATACCACCAATAAACATTTTCGCCTGCCCTTGCATCAATTACTCGTCACGGCAGATACTTTGGCTAAAGGCTCCTTTGACCCACCGCAACAAGACACTGTACCTGTTATTCGCACACAAGAAACAAGATTGCTTTATAAGGCTATGCAGCGCCTACATATAGCCCTGCATCAACGTATGCACGACCTTACAATTATGGCAAAAACACGCGAAAGATTGCAAGGTGAATTACAATTTGCACGCAATATCCAAAACTCTTTACGACCGCATGTATTTCCCAGCCATGACAAGCTTGAGGTGGCCGCCTTTGTACACGAAGCGCGTGAGGTTTGCGGCGATATGTATGATTGTTTTTCTCTTTCAGAGCAGGAAGTATGTTTTGTTATCGGCAATGTGGCGGAACACGGTGTGCCGGCGGCATTGCTCACCAATCGTATTATGCCTGTACTCCATGAGCTTATGCTTGCCGGATTTAGCCCAGCTAAAGCTTTGGAGCATGCGCATCAACTTTTCACCCTGGATAAGTTGGATAAACACCCAAGCAACCTCTTGGTCTCTGCTTTAGTGGGGATATTGCACCTAGATACAGGGCAATTAACATGGGCGAGCGCTGGACAGCTTCCCCCTTATATTCTGCCAAGCCCTGAACAAAGAGTACAAGGAACGCAAGGAGCGCAATTTTTTCAGCTTCCCTTCTCTGCTTGTCCGCCTCTTGGCCATGACTCACACAAAAGCTACACACAGCAAAGCCAGCGCATATTACCGGGGCAAAGCATTCTCTTTTTACCACAGCGCATGCTGGCCTTACCAAGTCCCCAAGGGGAGCTCTATGGAGAAAAAGCCTTACAGAAATTTTTACAGCAATCATCCTTAGCACCAAAAGCTTTACTGCAAGCTTTGTATAAAGATATTTGCATCCATATGCACAGAGTATTGCGCGATGATATGATACTTTTTGCCTTGCGTTTTGCAGCGCAAAAAACAGAGGAGCAGGCTAAAAATTAGGCTTCAGACTCATGACAAACCCTAGGAAAATTTGAATTTTATTTTTACAACATAAACTTCAAATTTTAAAATTTAGTGACTCAAAACAACTTTAAAAGACCATCATTTTAAAATTTACATAGCGACAAAATTTTACTTTCATGTGTAAGTTTCTGCCGCAATTAAAGTTTTTTGGAAGGGGGGTCTTGGGCCTGCTCAGACTAGGGGCTTTTTTTCAAAAAAGGTTTCCCACCAGTAGACTTTGTCAGCAATCTGAAGCCTAAAATTTAGGCTTCAGTTTCTTTCATGCGTTCTAATTTAACACGCAAACCCTCGCGGCTCATGCCAAGAGCTTTGGCAGTGCGAGATTTATTTCCCTGCATAAGTTGTAAAACTTTCATAATATGCTGATATTCCACTTGCTGCAAGGTGGGTATATGTTCAAGCTGTAAAGGTTTTTCTTCTTGGGCAAGGGGCGGGGCAAGGGGCGGGGCAAGGGGCGGTTCCACAGAAAGCTTACCCACATTAGGGGAAAGATCATTGGGGCCAATGCTGGAATCCATGGTTAATAAAGAGGCTCGCTCCAGCTCATTTTCCAGCTCACGCACATTGCCAGGCCAATGGTGTTGCTGCATAAGCGCCATGGCTTCTGGGGAAATCTGCGTTACTGCCAAGGGATTACGCTGTGCATAACGACTCAGCATATGTTTAATAAATAGAGGAATATCTTCGCGGCGTTGACGCAAAGGAGGAATATGAATTTGCATTACGTTCAATCTATAATACAAATCCTCCCTAAAGGTGCGCTCTTTCACGCATTGTTTAAGATCTCGCAAGGTAGCGGCCATAATGCGCACATCCACATTCAAGGCTTTACGCCCACCAATGCGCTCTACCACGCCGCTTTCCACCACGTGCAAAAGCTTGGCCTGACTTTCAAGGGGCATATCCCCAATTTCGTCCAAAAAGATAGTACCGCCAGAAGCCTGCTCAAAGCGCCCCATACGTGCACGAACTCCGGAAGCAACGCCCATTTCTATGCCAAAAAGTTCACTTTCAAGCAATGTGGCCGGTATGGCCGCACAGTTAATGCTCACAAAAGGTTTTTGGGCTCTAGGGCTCATGCCATGAATATATTTTGCAAAAAGACTTTTACCTGTACCTGTTTCTCCGCTAAACAGCAAAGTGCAATCCACAGCAGCAGCACGCTTCACTTGCTGCATCACCGCCTGCATACACGCAGCTTCTGTAAGGTGCATCAAGGGAGTATCTTTAGCAGAACTGCGGCGCAATTCTACACGCAATTGACTATTTTCTGCCAAAAGGCGCTCTTGATGATGCAAAAGTTCCGCTCTGGCTTCTTCAAGCTCTGTAAGCAAACGACCCAGCTCAAATTCACGAGCCTCTGTGCCCACAACCATCATGGCAAAGGCTTCTATAAGCACATTGATAGGGTCTTGACTATCTTTACAAGGCAACAAGTCAAAGATGGCTTTAGCCTGCTCATAATCCCCTTGTGCCATTTGCGCACATATATGCGTCAATTGCTCATACAACTCCTTGCCTGTCATAACTGCTCCTTACATCTAACAACCCTCTTTACATATGTTGAACGCTATGCCAAAAAAGTGGGCAGGTCAAGCGTGCCCCCCAAGCTCGTACATTCCCCTTTGGTTACGGAGTAAGCCTATGCCCCTATCTTCACCCAAGATGCCCCTTTTAGAGGTAAGCTTTTTAGCAGAGCTGAGCACCATTGAAGGTATTTTAGCCTTGGTGCAAGAGTGGGCTCAAGAGCAAGGCGTACATTATGACGATAGGCTTTCCTTACGTTTGGTATTGGAAGAACTTTTAACTAATATTACCTTGCATAATAGCCCTGAGCATGCAGAACATACACAGGAAACACAAATCACCCTAAGTTTGCGTTCTGGCATTACAGAAAGCACCAAGAATATATATGTTCACATTCGCGACACAGGTAAAGCTTTCAACCCCTTAGAATTTAATGCGCCCCCTTTAGATCATATCGACACTGCCCCCATAGGCCAGCGTGGTCTTTCTTTTGTGCATCTTTTAACACGCCATACCCAGTACATTCGGCGCGAAGGCAATGAATTTTTCTTTACTTTTTCGCTGGCAGACGAAAAGTCTCGCCAAGAAAAAAAACCTTTGGCGCAAAAAAACACTTTTACTTGGCCTAATCTTAAAAAATTTAACATACTATTACCCAAGCATTTCTTTGCTCTTTGCAAAGAGCGCTTAGCCCTTAGGCAAACATTACTTATTACTTTTTATTCTATTATTCTTATTTGGGGTGGTATGGCTATTTTTTATCACAACACACAAAACACCCTACAAAAAAATGCCACCCAATTAGCCATGCAGGCCATGCACACGCAAGATATAGTGAGCAGTAATTTCTTTACCCGTGTACAAAAAAATCTTCAACGCTTAGCTTGGGACTTACAAAAAGTCCCTGTGGAAAGCCTTTTTGCCATGAATGCCAAAGCGCTCACAGCTTTTATGCAAAGTACCCTTATGAGTACCAATATTGCTGCAGAGCTGCCCATCCTAGGCATAGTGGCAGGGTATAAAAATACCACTTGGTTTTACCCTATGGCCCAAGGAAAATTTACCACTCCTATTCCAACACAAGATGTCTGTTCTTATATCAATAAAAATGAAGACAGCAATCCATGGAAAATCCTACCCTATAGCATAAAAAAAGAAAGCCCCCATGCAAGTCTTGTCTACGCAGTCCCTTTAGATAATCAAGGTGAATATATGGGGTTTATAGGCGTTATTGTGGGTATGGATTGGATTTCATCAGGCTTACGACAGCTTACCAATTTTAACAATGCCATTGCCTTGTACTTTGATCATAAGGGGCGCTATATTATCTTTCCCCCCAATCGCCAATGGGGCACAGGGCCACAAAGCCTGCATGAAGAGGCACAATATAGCCATGCCCCGCTGGTGAAACAGCTTGAAGAAAATATTTTAGCCGGAAAAAGCGGTATACTACCTTTAGAAAGCCTTTTCCCTGTCCAGCAAAACCCTTGGCCTGTATATTGGCAAGCCCCCACCACCTTAATTTATTATCCCAGTAAATTACCGGGTAAATATTTTGCTTTATTGGTGGATAGTCACGAGCTTGGCTCCATATCTTCTCCGCTCCCTTTAGGTTTTATCCTTGTAGCCATATTTGGCCCTTTGTGCGTTGCCGCCATCACTTGGGTGGTGATTTTTTTAACCCTACATCCCTTACAAGCTCTCACAAAAGGTATTGAAAAACTCAGCGACGGCGATACGGAAAGCCCCTTTCCCACGGCACCTTTTCCCGATGAATTACATATGATGCTCAGTACCTTTGAACGCGTTCGCGTTACCTTACGCACATCTTTTCATAATCTTGTTACTAAAACCACCAAACAACAACGTCTTAGCAATGAATTGGCCATGGCTCGCAGAACGCAAAAATCCATGCTACCGCACACCCTACCGCAAGTACCCGGCACACAAATCAGCGCGTGTTTGAATATGGCTTATGAAGTGTGTGGCGATTTATACACTTCATTTGTAAACCCGTATAATTCAAAACAAATATACTTTATTGTAGGTGATGTATGCAGCAAAGGCATTGCCGCTGCTTTAATTATGAGCCGCACTGTTTCGCTGGCCAATTCCTTTTTACTGCAAGAAAGCGCACAAAACGTTATTTCTATGGGAAATAAAACCGGTAAAAATACCCATATAAACACAGAAAAAAAAGAGGAAGAAGATTGTAAAAATTCCCTATGCCGCAGCCTTGAGCATCTTAATGCCTCCTTATTGCGTAACGATACTTCCGGCATGTTTGTAAGTATGCTTGTGGCTTGTTTGGATATGCAAAGCGGAACTTTTTACTGGGCCAGTGCCGGCCATCCTCCCCCTGTATTGAGCTGTCCCTTAACCAACCAAGCCAGGCATTTGCCTTGGAGTGAAGAATTGGTGCTTAATGTGAGCCCTAAGCAAACATACACCACTTTTACCGAACAGCTTGTACCGGGCCAAAGTATTTTATTGTATACCGATGGCGCCACGGAAGCCATGAGCCCGCCCAATAGAATACAGGGGCAATTATACGGAGAAGATAGACTCAAAAGAGTTTTCCATACTGCCAATCGAACGGCTGCGCATACGGAAGATATTATCCATACTATACATAAAGATATAGTGGCACATATGCAGGGGCAAGCACCCAATGATGATATTTCCCTTATGGCTATACGCTGGCAACGCCCTCATATTTCTGCATAGTCAAGCCTAAAAACGCTACCATCATGTAACCTTTTAGACACAAAACCAAACCTTTTCTGTCACAAGACAGTGGTGAATTTGCCACACATACTCCGTACCTTGCCTAAACAAATTCATTTAAGAAGGTTGGTCTATGTTTGCAAAGTTAAAACAAAACTCTTTTGCCCTATGGCTCTTACTGCCAAGTATTTTATTTCTTTTTGCCTTTACCTACTTGCCCTTTGGTGTAGCTTTTATAGATTCTTTATACGATTCACGCATGGCTCAAGGCAATGCAGAGTTTGTGTTTTTAGATAATTACGCACGCCTTTTTGCAGACAGTACCTTTTTCACCGCCTTATGGAATAATATTGTACTTATCGTACTTACAGTAATCCCAAGTATTGCTTTAGCATTACTTTTAGCTATTGGCTTGCGTGCCAATTCGCGCACCAATCGCATTTTGCGCACCCTCTTCTTTATGCCCACTACGGTACCCTTGGTGGCTGCCGCAGCCTTATGGATCTTTATTTTCTTGCCCGGCATTGGCCTTATTGATTACTACTTAGTGCGTTTTGTGGGCACTGCCTCACATAACTTTCTTGGTAATAGTCAAACGGCACTGGGGGCATTGGCCATACTCACCATTTGGAAATTTGCCGGCTATTATATGATATTTTTCATTGCCGGCTTGCAAGCCATTTCAGAATCCACCCTTGAGGCAGCACGTCTGGAAGGCGCCAATGCTTTTCAAGCTTTTTACTATGTCACCCTCCCCCTCTTGCGTCCTACCATCAGCTTTGTGGCCACCATTGCCACTATTTATGCTGTGACCCAAGTGGATCATATTATGATGATGACCAAGGGCGGCCCAGACAACTCTACTAATATTTTACTCTATTACATATTCACCACAGCGCAAGACAGCTTTGACCTTGGCAAAGCCTCTGCTGCCACCGTTGTGACCCTTTTAGGGCTTCTTGTAACCACACGTTTAACCATGAATGTTCTTGAAAAGGGAGCACATTATGAGCAATAGCACCGAAACCTTGCCCATGACTTATGGCAACACTAAGCCCACTATGGAAAATACTATGAGCGCTTTATTACCGCAAAATATCGTAAAATCCACAGCGCAAGTACGCATTTTACCCACCATTATGCTTTGCCTTGGTATTCTTTGGTTCTTACCCATTATATGGATGCTGACAGCGGCCTTACAAACATCACTGCCGCAACTAGCTGTGCTTATACCTAATCGCTGGCCAGAACTTACGAAATTTTTAGATGCCCTAGCTTTTGCCGATTGGCCTACCCTGTATGCCAACACCATTATCTTTACCATGGGCACCTTAGTGGTTCAGCTCGTAACCATCACCTTAGCCGGATATGCCTTTGCGTATATTGATTTCCCCGGTAAGAAATGGGTTTTCACCTTATTTTTAGTACAACTTCTCATTGTACCCACGGTACTTATTGTGCCCAATATGATTACCTTGCGCCAACTTGGTCTGCTAGATAGCCTTGTAGGGCTTATGATGCCCTATTTTGCTTCAGCCTTTGGTACCTTCCTTATGCGCCAAGCATTTAAAAGCATTCCCAAAGAATATATGGAAGCGGCCACCATGGACGGCGCCACTTGGTTTCAAACCTTACGCTTTATTCTTATCCCCATGGTACGCCCCTCACTTATTGCTTTTAGTATTGTAAGCATCACCGCTCACTGGAACGAATTCCTTTGGCCGCTTATGGTATTAAACTCACTGGACAATCAAGTACTCACCGTAGGCTTTGCCTCTTTTGCCAAAGGCGCCGAAGCCGGTGCCGATTGGGGTCTTGTGGCTGCCGGCGCTCTGCTTATTTGCGCCCCCATTTTGGCTTTATACCTTGTTTTCCAAAAAACCTTCATCAACAGCTTTAGCTTTGGCGACTTAAAGTAGGGAAATAGAACATGCGTTTCATTCAAATTTCAGATTTACACGTGGTAGCCAGCGGTGAAAAGCTCTACAATTTTGTGGACTCCAACGCCGCCTGCGCCAAAGCCATAGCCCAAATTAACGCTGTGCCGGAGTTAGATTTTGTGCTTATTACCGGCGATACAGTGAATAATGGCGGCCCTGCGCAATATGCCATGCTAGAAAATATTCTGGCTGGTTTGCATGTGCCTGCTTATGTTATTCCCGGCAATCATGATGATCCAAATCTTTTACGCCATGTGGCACAAGGCAAGTACCATCAAGCACAAGGTATGCATATGGATTATGTTATCGATACCTATGCCTTGCGTATTATCATGCTAGACACCACCAAAAAGGGTGAGCTGTATGGCTGGCTTGAGCAAGAGCAATTGCAATGGCTTAATACACAGCTTGCTGCCGATACAAGGCCTACGCTTATTTGCATTCATCATCCGCCTTGTAAACTTGGTAATGCCCATATGGATACCATTCGCATGCTCAACGGTGCGGATTTCATAGCCTGCATACAAAAACACAGCCATATCACCGCTGTGGCTTGTGGGCATACCCATAGAAGTATTTTCTTCCATGTACAGGGTATTCCCTTTTTTACGGCGCCAAGCCTCACCGCCGCCATTGAAACCAATATTCATGACGATAGAGGCTTTTTCTCCCCCAACAATAGTAAATATCTGATGCATACCTACGACGCACAAAACGGGCTCATTTCTTTTGAAGAAGATGCCTTAGAAGGTATGTATTATTCCTTTGCTCACATTAACAAACAAAACCATTAGGATATATCATGCAAAAGACATCTGGCGTACAATTTACCAATATCAATAAATCTTACGGTGCCACCAAGGTGCTGAACAATATTAATCTTAGCGTTAAAGAGGGTGAATTTGCCGTTTTAGTAGGCCCTTCCGGTAGTGGCAAAAGTACCTTATTACGTAGTCTTGCCGGCCTTGAAAGCATTGATACAGGTCGCATTACCATAGGCAGCAAGGATGTAACAAACTTAGCCCCCAAGGATAGAGATGTGGCTATGGTTTTTCAAAACTATGCCCTCTACCCTCACATGACCATTGCGCAAAATATTACCTTTGGCATGACCATTCGTAAAGAAAGCCACAAAGCCCAAGAAGAAGCCTTGGCCTTTGTGGCAAAAATGCTGCGTTTAGAGGGCTTACTGCAAAGAAAACCGCGTGAACTTTCTGGCGGGCAGCGTCAGCGCGTGGCCATGGCGCGTGCCATTGTGCGCAATCCTAAAGTATTTCTTATGGATGAGCCTCTTTCTAATCTAGACGCCAAATTACGCAATGAAGTGCGCGGTGCTATCATTGAGCAGCAAAGAAAGCTTGGTGTGACCACCTTATATGTGACCCACGACCAAGTGGAAGCCATGACCATGGCGCACAGAGTAGTGGTTTTACTGGATGGCAAAATTCAGCAAGTGGGTTCACCTGAAGAGTTGTACCACACCCCAGCCAATGCCTTTGTGGCAAACTTTATTGGCAATCCCGGTATGAATTTGCTCAGCGCCGTGTATACCGGCACCGGCCTTTCTTGCGCCCGCAGTGACGCCTTTGCCCTTGATACCACCCATAGCATTCATAAAGGTATGCAGCAGCACGCCCAAAAAGAAGGCAGTACCTTTAACCTTGGCGTGCGCCCCGAGAGCATCGAATTAAGCCCCGGGTCTGATGCCAAAATTCGCTTGCAAGCCAGTATTTGCGGACGTGAAATGCTGGGCGCAAGCTATGAGTTACATGCAAAACTTGCCAGTGACGAAGTACTTACCTTTACGGTGCCCTCTGCCACTGCCGTGCCTGCTCTGCATGAGCAAGTAAGTTTATATATCTCCCCTGCTGCCATTCACGGTTTTCACCATGATCATGGCGCAGCGGTGTTTCACCCTTGCCAGCAATAGCTAGCAAGTAACATTTTACAAATTCGGCTTGTCCGTGTTTGATATACAAAAAAGAGGAATATTATGCGTTTAAAATCTATTATCTGTACGTTGTGCGCTGTGCTTATGCTCAGCACTTCTGCCCTTGCTAAAACTGAAATCGACTTCATGTTCCCCGTGCACCTTCAAGGTAAGGTGGCACAAGAAGTTATGCGCATTACCAAAGAGTTTAATGCTTCGCAAAAAGACATTGAAGTTACCGCCATCTTCACCGGTGACTATGACAGCACTCGCATGAAAGCCGCCGCCGCCCAAAAAGCCGGCAAGGCTCCCAGTGTGGTTATTACCGCTGCCAACAATGTAAGCGACCTTGTAATTACGGACTCCATCATCCCCATGAAAGAAGTACTCAGCACCGTCAATGTGGACGCTGACACCTACTTAAATGAAGAATTTTGGCCTGCTTTACGCATTAACGCTGTTATTGACGATACCGTGTATGCCATCCCTTACCAAAATTCTACCCCAGTACTTTATTACAACAAAACCATGTTTGAAAAAGCCGGCTTAAAAGCCCCGCAAACATGGGACGAAGTGGTAGCGGCTGCGCAAAAGCTCACCAATGCCAAGGAAAATGTGTGGGGTATTATGATGCCCACCACCAACAATGACTATTGCGGCTGGATTTTATCTGCCCTTACCTTTGCCAATGGCGGTAATTTTTACAATGCTGAATATGCCGGCGAAGTGTATTATGACGCTCCCAGCACCATTGGCGCTTTAGAATTTTGGAAAAACTTAGTATTTAAGCACAAAGTTATGCCCAAGGGTGTGTTAGATGCCAATGGCATTTCCAGCGCTTTCTTTGAACAAAAGCTTGGCATGGCCTTTTTAAGCACCGGCGCTTTAACCTTTATGCGCGAAAATTCTAAAGACTTTGAACTTGGCGTAGCTTTCTTACCTAAAAAAGTGCGTCGCGCTGTGCCCATTGGCGGCGCTTCCTTAGTGGTATACAGAGGCATTAGCGAAGAGCAAAAGAAAGCCGCCGCCACCTTTATAACCTATCTTATGCAACCTGAAATGAGCGGCGCATGGAGCCGTTTCACAGGCTATTTCTCCCCTCGTATCAAAGCTTATGACTTGCCAGAAATGAAAGAGTTCTTACAACAAAACCCCACCGCTAAAGTAGGCGTAGATCAATTAAAGTACGCCCGAGGTTGGTTCAATATGTATGATACCATTCCTGTGCGCCGTGCCTTAGAAAATCGTGTACAGCGCATGGTAAACGAAGAAAGCTATGATGCTAAAACCTGCGCCGCAGAAGCACAAAAAGAAGCCAATGAATTGCTTCTTCCTTATCAAAAGAAAACCTCTCTTATGATTCCCTAAATTTTAAAAGATCCTTTAAGCACAGCTTTTATGGGTGCTAAAAAAAGAACACCCATAAAAGCTCTAGACATAGAAAACCACCTTCATTGGTGGTTTTTTTACAAAATTCTCACACAAAGCACCACAAATCTGCCCTGACCATACACATTAATTATCACCATACATCATTTCCATATATTTCCCATATTCATTTGACTTTTTCCCACTATTTTACTAGAGATAATTCAAAGAGTAATTTTAAGCTTATATATAAAGATTATTTATGAAATGGTTAACAGAATCTGCCCTCAGCCTTAAAATAAAGCTTCCGGTTTCCATTGTGGTTATTATCATCATAACCATGACCTTTTCGACACTTTTTACCTTCCATAACTTCACCACAGTGGTGGATTCGGTAAAAGACACAAGGCTCGAAGTCACTGCCATGAATATTGGCGAGCATATTACCACCAGCATCAACCAAGCTGGAAGGGATATGGTCATGGTGGCGTCATTGCCTCATGTTTTACAATCTGTCGAAATGCCTCCCAAGGATCAAATTTCTCCTGAACACGATGTCACACGCACCACATTAACAGTACTTTTCGAAAGAATTCTTCAAGCTTACGGCTATTATAATGCCATGTATCTTGTCAATGATGCTGGCGACTATATACTCGGCACCACCCCCACTACTACCGATATGAAAAAAACCGCTTGGTTTGACCATTACACGCAAGCCAAACAAGCCGGTGGTTTTTTTGTAGGCCCCATACATTATGCCTCTACCATCAATACAACCCTGCTGCCCATTTTTCTTGAAGTGGTTTACAATGGCTATGGGGGGCATTTGGTCAGTTCGCTTAATATTGCTAAAATTGCCCATACGGCTATACAAGGGGTGGAGCATGAGAGTATTTCTCCGCATATTTTTTCCCTTAAAGATGACACATTTATACATATTTTTTACGAAGGAAATATACACCTTTCTGCAGGTCCATGGATAGAACAGATTAAAAATAAAGTGTCTGGCACCTGTAAAGTGGAGATGGATGGTAAGCAATACACCATGGGCTTTTATCATGTACCACAAACAGATATTTATGCCGTCACGTTAGCAGAACCTTCCTTCATGACGGAGCCAGGCGAAATTTTACGCCGTACAACCATTACTACCAATACCAGGGCAGTACTGATTTTTATTATTTTTTTAATTCTTATAATCATGCCCGTTATGCACGAAATAGCCCAGCTCAGTCTTTTTGCTAAAAAAGTTACAGAAGATGATCACGACGCTAGCATTAACTCTAAACGCAAAGACGAGTTAGGGCACTTGGCATTTAGCCTGGAAAATATGGTCAGTAAATTACGGGAAATGCTCCTTCGCTCAGAAGCTGCCACCAAGGCCAAAAGCGATTTCTTAGCCTGCATGAGCCATGAAATTCGTACCCCCATGAATGGTATTTTGGGTATGACTCACCTTGCCTTGCAAGCAAACCCCGATGAAAAACAAAAAGACTTCTTATATCGCATTGATACGGCAGCTAAAACCTTACTAGGCGTTATCAATGATATTTTAGATTTCTCTAAAATTGAAGCTTCAAAATTAGATATCAATACTGCAACGTTCCGTATTTCTGGTATAATAGCTTCCATACAAGACATGCTAGAAGAACGCGCTTTGGCAAAAAACCTTAAGCTCAGCTTTATTGTTGCTCCCAATGTGCCGGACATTATTCACAGCGATCCTTTACGCTTTGCCCAGATTTGTATTAATTTATGCTCCAATGCCATTAAATTCACCTCCGAAGGTGAGGTGACCATGCGCATTTCCCTTCTGGAAAGAAGCGGCATGGACATGATCTTGCGTGTGGAAGTGAAAGATACCGGCATTGGTATAGCAGCAGAAGATCAAGCCAGGATTTTTGATTCTTTCTCACAAGCCGATGGCACCACAACGCGCAAATACGGCGGCACAGGCCTTGGCTTAACCATAAGCAGAAGTCTAACGCACTTACTGGGCGGTAGAATGAGCGTGGAAAGTGAACTGGGCAAAGGCAGTACCTTTATCTTCACCTTCCGCGCCGAGCAAGGTTTTGAAGCAGACCTTGAAGAAAAAAATGCTACGCAGCAAAGAACTTTACCTCACATGCACGTTCTCTTGGTGGAAGATAATGAGATCAATCAAGAAATAGCTTTGGCCATACTTAATAGTATGGGCATAGAGGTAAGCCTTGCCACCAATGGAGTTCAAGGGGTTGAAGCTTTTGTACAAGGCAATTTTGACCTTGTTTTCATGGATATTCAAATGCCTCTCATGGATGGTATCACAGCGGCGCAGCGCATTCGTAACAGCCAGCATCCGGCAGCGAAAAGTACTCCCATCATTGCCATGACAGCCCATGCCATGACCGGTGATAAAGAAAAAAGCTTGGAGGCAGGCATGAATGACCACATTACAAAGCCTATAGATGTGGACGAGCTTTACAATACGCTTCTCACTTGGGGCAATAAAAATACTGCCCCCAAAGACAGCCAGTAGGAAAAAACATGCTACGAATATATGTACTTCTTTTACTTTGCATAAGCTTTATATGCCCCACTTCTTCTTTCGCTGATGCTCACAAGCCGCGCATTGGTATTTTTATCTTTAAGCTTGAAGATATATATATTAATTCTGTGGCCAAAGCCTTAGAAAATCATCTGGGCTCCCAAGCTGATATCAGTATTTTTGATGCAGAAAATAATCAAACCATCCAAACTGAGCAATTGTACGAATACTTAAAAAGTGACCCCGATGCTGTAGCCATAAATCTTGTGAATATTAAAGTTGGGCAACAAATCCTTAATATAGTACGTGAAAAAAACATTCCTGTTATATTCTTTAACAAAGAACCTAATTTAAACATCTTAAAAAAGTACCCCCAAGCTCGCTATGTGGGTACAGATGCTCTGCAGTGCAGCATTATTCAAGGGGAAATCATTGCTAAACTTTGGCAAGAAAACCCCAACTTTGACAGAAATAACGATGGCGTTTGCAATTTCATAATGCTTCAAGGCGGCTTAGATAACCCTGAAGCCCTTACTCGTACCCGTGCCAGTGTGGAAGAAGCTCGCAAAAAAGGTGTGCGTATGCAGCAAGTTGGCGATACGCTTATTTGCGATTGGGATGCCAAGTGCGCCGCCAATGCCACCAAATTAGCTTTCAAACTTCATAGTAAAGATATTGATTTTATTATTTCTAATAATGATGATATGGCCATGGGCGCTATTAGCACCTTACAAGAGCTTGGCTTTAACACTAAGGACGGAATTTCCATACCTGTGGTGGGTATTGACGCCATTGAAAAGGCTAAAAAAGCCATAGCACAAGGCAGCATGCACGGCACTGTATTACAAGATGCCCAAGGCATGGCTCAAGCTGTGGGAACCATGCTTCTTAATGCCATAGCTCACAAGCCCTATCTTGAAGGCCTGCCCTTACAATGGGATGAAAGCGGCATTTCTGTGCGGATTCCTTACCGCGCCTACGAAGCCCAATAAAAGAACAGTTCGCTGAAAATAAGCAATTTGCTTCGTCAGACTTGTTTTTTGCTCCAGTCGAGTATTATTTATACGCGTTGCTCTCGATTTGCGTAATTGCTCGTTCCTCGCAAACGCAAACGCCTTCGGCGCCCTTCGGGTCGGACTCCCTTGCAAAAAACTTCGTCTTCCTTGCATCTTACTCATTTTGAGCGAACTGTATATATTGTGTTTGGTTTCAGTTACGCTAGCCCACTATTAGCATGAAGCAATTCTTTTTAAACATGGACGTAAAACATTCCGCTCAAAAAGGGTAAGATACAAGGAAAAACAAAAAAACAGGGCACGCCGTGTATATAGACATACATAAGTGGTCTGTTTTTTTGTTTTGACGAAGTAGATTACCCTTTTTTCAGCGGAATGTTGTTATTACATCATGTCTTCAGCACGATATGAACTCCGCACAAAAGGCGCCGAAGCCACCCCAGTAAAGCCCATGGCTAAAGCCACTTCTTTCCAATGAGCAAATTCATCAGGCGCCATATAGCGTGCCACAGGGGCATGCTGACGTGAGGGCATCATATACTGACCCAAGGTAAGATAACGACAACCATGGGCATGCAATTCCTGCAATGTGGAACGAATTTCATCCCAACTTTCCCCCAGCCCCACCATAAGGCCAGACTTTACCCTAAGCCCCTGCCCTGCCGCATGCGCCAACACCTGCAAAGAATGATCATAACTTGCCCGCGGACGAATAAGAGGAAAAAGACGTCGCACCGTTTCTATATTATGATTAAACATATGAGGCTTTGCCTCACATACCAATTGCACATGGGGCAAATGGCCTTGAAAGTCCGGCACGAGCACTTCAATACTTGTTTGCGGATTTTTAGCACGCACAGCCTCTATGGTGTGTACAAAATGCGAAGCGCCGCCATCGGCTAAATCATCGCGCGTCACGGACGTAATAACAGCGTGCTGCAAAGCCAAATGCTGCACAGCTTGCGCCACACTGGCCGGCTCTGTAATATCAAGGGGCAAAGGGGTGCCCTTGTGCACAGCGCAGTAGCGACACGCCCGCGTACACACATCCCCCATAATAATAAAGGTGGATGTGCCTCTGGCAAAACATTCATTTTTATTGGGACACTTGGCCTCTTGGCAAACGGTGTGTAAATGCAAATGCTCAATCATTTGCGCCACAGGTTTTGCTTCTTTGCTATGCGGCGGCGCCAGTTTAAGCCAAGCAGGACGCTTACGCGGCGGCTCCTGACTCACCGGCATATCCAGCTCCTTGGCAAAGGCTTGCACAAAGCGCTGCGAAAGCTCTGCCATATCCACAGCATGCCCCAACTCTTGTTGCAAAGAGGTAATGCGCTCGCTGGGATTACCGCAAGGACTAATGGCTGAAAATCCGCTTAAATCTGTATTCACATTAAGCGCCATACCATGGAAAGTCACCCATTTACGCAAGGCAATGCCGAGGCTAGCTATTTTTGCCCCTTGCACCCAAATGCCGGGACCGCGAAGGCTGCGCTGTGTGCTCAGGCCATAGCTTTGCACGGTGACTTCCACGGCAGTGAGTAAGGCTTCCACAAAAAAAGCTAACCCCTTGCGCGGTAATTTCACTATGGGATAGGCCACAAGCTGCCCTGGGCCATGGTAGGTAGCCATGCCGCCGCGCTCCACCTTTACCACATCAATACCTTGGCTTTGTAAATACGCCTCACTGGCCAGCACTTCGCTGCCCCCAGCTCTACGCCCCAAGGTAATAACGGGGGGATGCTCCACCAATAACAAAGAGTCATTGACCAGGCCTTCTATACGTGAGGCCACACGCTTTTTTTGAAAAGCCAAAGCCTCGGCATAGGGCACACATCCCAAAGAAAGAACATCAATGCTTTTTTCCTGCATGGCTACCTACCTCCTATCCTACATTAAAACTGCGGGCTAAACAGCTCACAAGCCGCTTCAAAAACGCCCTCAGCCAAGGTGGGGTGCGCATGTATGGTGTTGGCAAGGTCTTGCGCTGTGCCGCCCATCTTCATGCACAAAGCCGCTTCTGCTATGAGGTCAGAAGCATGCTCTCCGGCCATGTGCGCGCCCAAAAGACGCCCAGTACCGGCTTCTGCCACCAATTTAATACTGCCGGCCAAATGTCCGGAAGCTTGCGCCTTACCCAGCTCTCGCATAAGGAAGCTGGCGCATTGAACGTCTATACCCTGCTCTTTGGCTTGCTCTTCACTTAAGCCCACACAACCCACTTCAGGGGAAGTAAATATGGCTGAAGGCACCACAGTATAATCCATGGGGCTTAGGTCTTGCTCTAAAATATGACGTACAGCATGTACCCCTTCAGCAGCGGCCATATGTGCTAACATGATATATTGAGGCCCTAAAATATCGCCAATGGCATAAATACCGGGCACAGAAGTGCGTAAATGTTCATCTACCGTAATCCAGCCTTGGGCATCGGTGGCTACACCAGCCTCGGCAAGACCCAGCCCTTCTGTCACGGCACTGCGGCCAATGGTGACTAATACGGCATCGCATTCTATGGGCGTGATTTTTCCCTTGCCTTCTGGGTCAAGCGGCTGCACTTGGGCATACACTTTGCCATTTTCCACGCGCACATCACCAAGGGTACTGCCAAGATGCACAGCTATGCGCTTTTTCTTCATTTCACGCTGTATTAAGGTGCTCATTTCGCTATCGACACCGGGTATGGGTAAAATACGTCCCTGACCTTCCACCAAGGTCACATTGACCCCAAAGGAACGATAAATAAAGGCCATTTCGCAGCCAACCACACCACCGCCAACAACCACCATATGCTCGGGCAAATCTTGACGCTCTAAAATATCATCGCTATGGATAATATGCTTTCCATCAAAGGGAAATACGGGGATTTCACGCACCTTGGAGCCAGTGGCTATGATAATCTTATCCCCTTCTACCACGAAAGTTTCGGTAGCTGTTTGCACTTCCACTTGGTGCGCATTGAGAATACGCCCTACACCGGCATGATAGGTAATCTTAAGCTTGGCGCAAGATTTGGTTAAACCACCCACCAAGGTAGCAATAACTTTATCCTTACGAGCCAAAACCGCAGGCATATCCACTGCAGCTTCGCCGGCAGTAGCTAGCGAAATACCGTAAGAAGCCGCGCCTTGTATGGTTTCCAAAGCATCTGCCGTGGCTTTAAGGGTTTTTGTGGGTACGCAGCCTGTATTTAAGCAGGTGCCACCAAGGCTTTGCTTTTCAATAAGCGTCACTTCACAGCCGGCTTTTGCAGCAAAAAAAGCTGCACTATAACCTCCGGGGCCACCGCCAATAATGGTAATTCTAGGCATATATTTCTCCTTACATTCTATTTTTTATATAAAAAATCTGCTTGCTTGCGCAATTGCCGTGGTATTTCTTGTTGCCAAAAATCCCAGCTATGCGCGCCCTCAAGCTCTGTATATTCAAAGGCTATCTTTTTCTTTTCTAAGACTTCTTTGGCCTTATAATGATCTTGCAAAAGCAAAGTATCTTGCTTCCCTATGGAAAGTACTATGTGCCTAGGCCAAGCGTTTTTCTTGCTTTTTTCCATAAGGTATAAGGCAGAATTTTTATCCCATGCAGCTTTATGCTGCTCGTATTCACCCAAAAGCTGCGATAATTGCCAGCGATCTGTATGGGAACGAATATCCACAACACCGCTTACCGAAGCTATGGAGTGAAAAAGCTTAGGATACTTAAAACCAAGGCTCAAGGCCCCATGCCCTCCCATGGAAAAACCAGCTACGCCGCGTTTTCCATTGGTGGGGAAAAGTATATCCACCTGCGGCACAAGTTCTTGCACCATAAAGCTTTCTATTTGACTGTGCGCCACCTTAGAGCTGTTCACATACCAACCAAGCTCATCCCCTGATGGAGCTACAATAATCACCCTTTTTTCATTGGCAATGGCTTGCAAATCCTTGCCCATATACGCATTCCACTCATGCACATTACTGGTGGCTCCGTGTAATATATAGAGCACAGGAAAGCTTGGTGGCGCGGTATTCTCCCCTTGCCCAGAGTTCTGTAAAGACCGTTTGAGCAAGGCAGGTACCGTGGTCAACTCTTGCTTCTTAGATGTGGGCTGCACAGCAACAATGGCAGCAGGCGCTTCTTCTGCCTTCTTTTCAACAGATACAGCATCAGTCACAGGCTCCGGCAAATACACCACATATTCCACTTCTTTTTGGCGCAAAGCCGAAGAAAAGCGCATGATATTGGCCTTACCCGCCACAGGAATATAAGGATTTTCTTCCACATGCTGCATGCGCACACGCTCCACACGCTCATAGGCATAAGGCAAAATATAATCTGTTAAAATCTGCCCCCCTGCCGTACTTACATGAATTTTGTCCTTACTACGTAAGCGTATGGTTTTATTATTATCCCCTTGTATAAAGGAGGTAAACTTACCATTTTTGGTAAGCAAGTGTTCAATATTCTTATAATCCACTGAGGGATAAAAAGCAGCCATTTGCGCCGTAATACCATTGATAAGCTTGGTGCGATTGGCATAAGGCATAAGGCTCATGACAGGTAAGGATACCCATAGCACTTGTCTATTATTTTCCGTAGATTGCTCTAAAAAATTCAACACACGAATGGCATAGACCTTTTCCCAGCCTTCGGTATCAATTTGAAAGCGCTTTTTCCCCACCATAATATCCTGTGTATCATTGGCACCTAGGGAAATAATAAGCACATGCGGATCATGCTTTTGCAAAAGCATTTTCAAATTTTCCGGCCAATTGAAAAAGTCCGGCTTGCTTAAGCCCGAAGAGTAACGCCCTTCACGTATAACCTCCACATCGGCACGCTTGCGCAAGCTTTTTTGTAAGGTGGGGCCAAGGCCTTCCATCATCATGGAATCCCCAATAAGCAGCACTTTTATTTTTTTGCCATAATCAGGTAATTTTGTAAGATATTGTTCAAGGCTATGCTCTGTAGGCGCAGGAGAGATGCGCGAAGCATCGTAGTATGCATAGCTTTTGCTTGGTACAATCTTTACAGGTTCAGACGCAGATTCGGGCGCAGATTCGGGCGCAGATTCGAACTTTTGGCTTGTGCCAGAATCTGTTGCTGAAGATTCTGCTACGGAAGACTCTGTTTTTGGAGATTTGCTAGGGCTTGCTTGCTCTTTTGCCGAAGCAGTAGCCTGTTCTTGCGCATCACCCTCTGGCAAAGCAGATTCAGCCGTCTTATGTGGCTCTGCAACCAGCCCTAAAGCTTGCCCATAAAAGCTCTTGGCAGATTGCCATTGGCTGGCCATATCCACGTCAGCCACCACAAGAAATTCTTGACTTAAGGCTTGCGTCCACTGCCCAAATTTTTCCATGGCAGCGTGAACGCCGCTTTTTTGCGCCACGAGGCTAATGTATTCACCCACAGGTCGTAAAAAAGGATATTCACCGCTTTCCCCATCTAAATAGAGCTTAAAGCGCGTGGATTCCAACACAAGCATGCAGGCAAAAATGGCTATAAAGCAAAAAAAAGCGGCTCTATTGGGCGAAGCTTTTTTTTCTTGCACAGGCAATGTACTGGGCTGTGCAGGGGCAATGCTTGGCTCCCCTGTATTCACTTTGGCTAAAGCTGGAGCCTTAGGCGAAGCTTTACTTTGCGCTGTAGCTTTACCCTGTGCCGCAGCTTTGCCCTGTGCCTGCTGTGAAGTTTTTTGGGCACCGGCTGCTATTTTTTGCGGCGCATTGACAGATTTCAGCTGTTTTTTGCGCTGTTTTCTGGCATTTTTCGCTGTATTTTTCTTGGCTGGCTTTTTCATAATATCACTCTAAAATTGAAAATAAATAAAGGGCAAAACGCCATCGGGGCCCAGTTTTAAAATACAGGCACACAATAGGGCAAAAATCCCCACCTGCACGGCCAACCATTGCTTTTGGATTACAGCCACAAAAGCTTTAAATATGCGGCTCCCGGCCCATTGTAAAAAAAAGGTCAGCACTATGCCCAGCGGTACCAAGGCCGCAAAGCCCTCTCCCGCGCTTTCCCAAAGGACACTCCTTTCCAGCAAGAACACAGCTTGCTCAGCAGAATCCGCACGGAAAAATACCCATAAAAGACATACAAAGTGAAATGTCAAAAACCAGCCCAGCAAAGCATAGAGCTTTGCCCCCCATGCAGAAGAGGTAAAGCCCACACGGCGGCATATATCCTGCCACATATGCACAAGGCTTAAGAGCACACCGTGCATCATACCCCAAATTAAAAAGCGTAAATGCGCCCCATGCCACAGGCCACCTATGATCATGGTAAGGATAAGATTCACCATCTTATTGCCGCGCTTATTTCCCCCCAAGGGTATATATAAATAATCTCTGAGCCATGAGGAAAGGGATATATGCCAGCGCCGCCAAAAATCCTGTATGGAAAGGGCAAGATACGGCGCATTGAAGTTTTGCGGCAAGCGATAGCCCATAAGGCGCGCCACGCCCACAGCCATATCGGAATAGCCGGAAAAATCGCAATAAATTTGCATGGCATAGGCATATACAGCCATAAGCACCGTCAGCGAAGCATAGGCCTCTGGCGTTAAAAAAACATCGCGCACAATATGTTCTGATAAATAACTGGCCAAGACAACTTTCTTAAATAAGCCGCTTAAAATAAAAGAAAAGCCAATAATAATATCTTGCTTTTTCTCTTCTACGGAATCAAAGCCTTGGGGTAAAAAATGCGCTGTCACCAAGGCAGATTCCGCCACTGTCCCCCCTTGCACTTGGGGGAAAAAATCTTTGGCGCGTAAAATAGGCCCGGCCAAGATGGTGGGAAAAAAGGATACAAAAAGTAATACTTGCGGTAAAGATTGCGGCTCTGTCTTATTTCTATACTGGTCAATGGTATAGGAAAGGCCTTGGAAAATATAAAATGACAAGCCCACAGGGTAAAGAAATTCTGTATTGGCAATAATTTCATGCAAAGCAAGGGAAATGCCCATAAAACTAAGCAGCATTTCCAAATGCACCAGCGCAAATTCATAATATTTATAAAAGAGTAAAAATCCTATATGAATGGCAACATGTATGCCCATAAGGCTTTTACACAGCCCTTGGCATTCTTTATACAAGTATAAAGCCTTGGCCGTGCCCCAATTGAGCAGGCCTACAATGAGTAACAAAGGCAAAAAAGATATACCGGCCGAAGCGTAAAAAACGGCATTGATGGACAAAAGACCATAGGTATAAAAGGGGGTTCCTTTGCGTACAAGAGCATGAAATGCAAGGACAAAAATAAAGAAAAAGGCAAAGGACAAGGTCACAAAGTTCATGGATTACTCACAAAGTCACTTTCTTTTGCCCAAAGTTTACAAATAAAGCTTTAAAAGCTTTTGAACTCGTCACCGTGTACAAAGGTAAAAGTGCATTCAAATTTTTTCTCTTTGCTAACAAAAACAGCTACAGCAAGCAAGAAGTAATATATTGCCATACCTTTATCCCCTCTTGACACAAGGGATAATATTGTTCATTACATGGGGCATATACTTGCGTAGTACAACGTTCATCACCACTCTACTAGGTAAAAAAATGAAAAAATACTCCCTATTTCTCGCCTGCTTAAGCCTTATGACTTTTTTAAGCAGCCAGAGCCTTGCCAGTGAAATTATTATTGTTAATGGCTGTGATTTTCCTCTTAAAGGCCTTCGCATTCACAAAGTGGGCTCGGATACAGCTTTTAGTTTATTGGAAAGCCCCTTGGCAGCGCAAGAAGCCATTAAAGTGCAAATTCAAGAAAAAGAAAGTACCTGGAATGTATTGACAGAAGATCCTGCAGGAAGCACCGTTACCTTTGAAAATATTGACTTTGACAATATTAAGCAAATGCACATTAAGGATGACGGCACTGTAGAAATTTTTCGCTAACATACCATAATACTCTTATTTTTATGCCTTTCCTCGTCCATACAGTTTCACAGCAAGATCCCATTATCTTGCATGGCTATGATTGGGCGGGGGGGCTTCACCCCTTTAGCCAGCTCCTCCCACATATCACCCACGCACCGGCTACTTTACTTCTCAGCCTCTCTTGGACCTTATTAGACAAAAGCCGTTTTCGTTTTATGCTTAAGGAATTAGCAGCCTACAAGCAAGCACGCCCTCAGCATCGCATTGTTATTTTAGCCAATATGCAGGAAGAAAAGGCGCTTTTAGATCACCATAATATACCCAATATTTTGTGCTCCACCAATGCTTTTTTGGACGAGCGCCTCTATTTTCCCCTTGAGCGGGATAAAGTATGGCAAGGCATCATTACAGCGCGTATGCGCCCTTTTAAACGTATTCACTTGGTGCAAGAGCTGACATCTTGCTGCCTTATTACCTATCCAACCTATGATGATGATGCAGAATACGACGCGCAATTGCGCCGTGACGTGCCCCATTTAAGCCGCCCGCAATATGAAAATGGTGTTTTCAAAACATTTTTTAAGGAAGCAACCCTACGTGAATATATAGCGCGTAGCCATTGCGGTTTGGCGCTTTCCGAGGCTGAAGGGGGCTGCTTTGCTGCCATAGAATACCTCCTTTGCGGATTACCGGTGGTTTCTACGCCCAATTTGGGAGGAAGAAATATTTTTCTGCACCCTGATTATAGTTATTTTTGCCACCCCAATACCCATGGCGTACGCCTGGCTGTGGAAGCGGCGCAAAAATGCAGCACATCCCCCTTGGATATTCGAGAAAATTGCTTAAGCAATATGGGATATTTTAGAAGTAAATATATAGAATTACTTGAAGAGGAAGCAAAAATACATGGCTATGGCAGCACCTATACATGTGACTTCCCCAAGATTTTTTGCAATAAAATGATTACAGCCTATGCAGATGTTACAACAGCCATACATTATTTAGCTCGTGCAGGCATTTGTGAATCTATACCGCAAGAGTAAAGGCTGTTAAGGCGTGGGCAAAAGCCCAGCCGCAGCGTCGTGGCTTGCAAGTAGCTGAGTCACATGGCTTTGCCAAAGGGCATTGTGCGTGGGGTCATCTAAAAAACACAGCAAATGGGCATGAGGCTGTACCCTATTGACCTCCCCTTGCCCGCCAGAATGACTTATATGGCTTATATGACTTACGAGGCTTGCATCCATGCTTAGGGCGCGCGGCGCCAATACCTGCACCAAGGCTTGCCCATAGCCGGCAAAATCCCCCTTGGCAACATTGCACGCCATAAGCTCAGCCACCACTTTTTCTTGACGCATGGAAGCGAAATTCAAAAGCATCACATGGCTTGCATGCTGCCCTTGAAATACAGGCAAGGCGGCATGATGCTGCGTCATATCTAAGGCAAAAAGGCTTTGCACATCCTGCTGCACCAGCGTGTGCGCATCAAGATATAAAGCCTTATCAATTTCCCAAAATATATTGGCAAGTTGTAAACGCAATATACCGCACACATCCTGCGCATGCGTGGAGCCTTGCTCACTATCTACGCTGTACACATCTATGAGCAAAAAATCTTCAACCAAAGCTTTAAAGATTTCTTCTTGCTCTAAAGTTAAAGCAACACTTAAAATATGCACATGGTATTTTTGTGTAGGATTACAACTAGCTTTTAACGAAAACAAAGATACCAAGGCGGCAAAGGCTGTGCTTTTATCCACCACATAGAGGAGCGCTAAAGGACAAGACATGGCTTATACCTCTACAGCTTCACAGTGCAAAGTGCTGCCCTGCACCGCCACAGGTTTTGCCCAAACAATACCTTGCGCTTGTTGCGGCTGCAAAGAAATTTCGCAGGCAGCATAATGCGCTTCTACGCCTTTGAAGAGCTTTTTCTCTGTGTCACCTGAATGTGCATTTGGACACGCGTGACTGCCATCCAAGACCAATGCCAGCCTATCTTTTTGCAAAAGGCTGTGCAAAAATGCTTGCTCTTGCGCTTCCACTTGTACGCGTACTCGCGCCGCTCTTTCCAATCGCAAAGCATGAGGCACATGATCGGTAAATTTTTCAGCCGCCGTTCCGGGGCGTAAGGAATAGGGAAAAACATGGGCATAGCTCAGGCCAAGAGCCGCAATACAATCTAAGGTTGCCTGCACATCTTCTTCGCTTTCACCGGCAAAGCCCATAAGAATATCTGCTCCAAGCCCCATATATGGCCACACTTGGCGCAAACGCTGTATTTTTTGCTGTAAGGCGTCCAGTTTGTAATGGCCGCGCCCCATGCGTTTAAGCACCGAAGCCGATCCATGCTGGAGGGATAAATGCAAATGCGGACACAGCAAAGAAGATGACATGATACTGTCTAAGCCTTTATCATTTAACTGACTGGGCTCTAAAGAGGATATGCGCAAACGCGCTTTGCCTTGCCATGCTCCGGCAAGATGCTTTTCTAAAAGATTCAGTAAATCCCAAAAATCTTTCACATGGCTGGAATCTTGCAAATCGCGCCCATAATGGTGCAAATTAATGCCGGAAAGCATTATTTCGCTATGCCCTGCCTGCAAAAGACGCTGCGCCTCATGCACAATGTCCATGGCGGGACGTGAAACGCTTTTACCGCGCATCAAGGGTACAATACAATAGGTACAGCCATGAGAACAGCCATCTTGAACCTTGAGTACAGGACGTGAACGGCGAAAAGAAGTAATGGAAAAGCCCCCTTCACCGAAGGGAGATACGCTATCCGGAATGGAGAGCTGGCGTATATCTTTGCCAGATAAAAAGTGCTCAAGCCCCCATACAGCCGGATCTTGCATAAGCACAGCCTTGGCTTTAGGAGGAATGAGCACATCAAAATATGCTTGGGGAGGTTGTGGAGATTTTTTTTGCTCAGCCCAGGTCTTGGCCACCAAGGTGGCGGCACATCCGGTCAAAATGCGTAAAGAGGGGCTTGCTTCATGCTGCCTATGCGCCAAATTGTGCGCCTGATTATGCGTCTGACTATTCGCCAGATTATGCGCACGGTAAAAAGCATGCCTGGTATCTCTTTCGCCTCGTGCTGTAATGGCACAAGAATTTACCAAAAAAACCTGAGGCGCCGCATCAAGAGCTACCTCATGCCCACCAAGGGCTGTCCACGCTTCGCGAATGGCTTGACTTTCATACTGATTGATTTTGCATCCCAGCGTAACAATATGAAAAGTCCAATGAGCAGGAAGTACCATGAATATATCTTTTATTGAGCCACTCTTTTGCTACCCAAAAACTTCACCGAAACGATTTCATAGGTAACACGGCCGCGAGGAATTTCTACGGTAACTTCATCGCCTTCTTCCTTACCAAGCAAAGCTTTGCCCACAGGAGAAAGTACAGAAATGGAACCATTAGAAAAATTGGCTTCATCAGGGCCAAGCAAAGTAAAGTTTTTGCTCTCACCTGTATCCACATCTTCCACTTCCACCGTGGCGCCAAAGATTACTTTGTCGCTTTCCAAATCATCTAAATCAATAATTTGGAATAAGCCCATGCGCGATTCAATGTAGGTGATGCGAGCTTCGGTCATGCCTTGGCGTTCACGCGCAGCATCATAACCGGCATTTTCTTTCAAATCGCCTTCTTCACGAGCTTCTTTGATGGCTTGAATAATTTGAGGTCTTTCGCTTTTTAAACGCTCCAGCTCATTTTCAAGCTGTGCATAGCCCTCTTTGGAAATAGGAATATTCATGTTTTTCCGTCCTTATTATGAAAAAAAGTACGCCTCTTGCCACAAACAAGAAAGCGTACACACCACATACGTGGTTAGGTAACATTATGTACAAAGCCTGTTTACGTCAAGAAAAATTTGCCATTGCATTATAGCTACAATACGCGTACAAGGTGTAAAATGAAATTCGCCCTTTTACCTGACATACACATCTAAAACGGGATCTTCAACTTTTATGAATCAATTTTTCGGTCACCTTGGACCCTTCCTTATATCGTGTGTTTTTGCAGGAGCCATGTTTCTGCTCTATCAAAAACTTCAAGCTTACAGCCTTGAACAAGTGCGTGACGCCATTTCACAAATACCCCATTGGCGCCTTTTAGCCTCTGTGGGTCTTATGCTTCTTAATTACGTAATTTTAATAGGCTATGATTGGCTAGCCTTACTGGCCATTAATAAGCCCCTTTCCTTACAGCGCGTGTCCTTAGTTTCTTTTATAGGACAAACAGTCAGTTATAATTTTGGCGCCTTACTGGGCGGCACCACAGTACGCTATAGATTTTACGCCACTTGGGGTTTTTCTGTGGCAGATATAGTGCGTCTGGTGCTTATGCTGGCCGTCACTTTCTGGGTGGGAGCCTTAGGGCTTTGCGGTCTGGTCTTTATGATTTCGCCCCCCATCATACCCGAAGAGTTTTTACACGCCTTCCCCATTAAAGATGTCCGTCTCTTAGGCGTGTTACTTTTTTCTGTGGCCATTTTGTACTTTATTGCCTGTCATTTCGTACGTAAAACCATCACCATTTTTGGTAAAGAATTTGCCTTTCCCCCCTTAAAAGTAGCACTTATGCAAGCCTTTGTGGCCGGCATTGACCTTATCGTAGCCGCCGGCTGTATGTATGTGCTTTTTTCTCCAGAGCTGGGTATAAGCTTTGGGCAATTCTTACCAAGCTATCTTATGGCACAAGTGGCCGTGGTGCTCACGCATATTCCCGGCGGTGTGGGCGTTTTTGAATTGGTGATTTTGCACCTTACCCAGACTTCCAATGAGCAAATGGTCATTGCTGTGGTACTGTGTTTTCGTATCATTTACTTTATCCTGCCCCTACTTATGGCCGCAGTGGTCTTGGCTGTCTATGAAATACGTCAAAACAAAGGTATTTTACGCGATGCAGGTCGCTGGCTTTCGGTATTATCGCACAGCATCAATGCACGCATCACCTTTGGGGTCGGCTCCTTATTCTTGCTCTTCACAGCCCTTCCCGTCTGGCAAAAAGGCAGTATTTTCCTCTCCATCAATTGGTCGCACCCCATGGCTGTATTCCTCCATGCCCTGTGCGCCCTATCCGGCACCATGCTGCTCTTCCTTGCTTATGGTCTGGAAATTCGCCAAGCCAAAGCCTGGCGCTATACCCTCTTTTTTGCCACCCTTGGCATTGTATGCGCCATTTTAAAGGGTATACATCTTTACGCCGCCATCATGCTTTGCATGCTTCTCTTTTCCGTATTTGCCGGTAGGAAGCGTTTTTACCGCAAGTCCTTTTTTTGGGAAAATCCCTTCCCCATGAGCTGGCTTGCCCCCACATGGATTGTCATGGGCGGCTGTCTGCTCATGGCCTATCTTTTAGGCCAAGGCCAACCCTATTTCTGGTCATGGGGCGAAAGAGTAGAAGCCCTTGGCAATTTGCACACGCTTCTTTTTATTTATGCAGCCTTGGTTATTACGTGGATATGGCGCTTGCTACGAAGGCGCAAATCATAAAAAGCAAGAAAGCCCTCTATTATGAAGGGCTTTTAAGCTTGGTGACAAGGTTCATTGGGGGAAAACCTTTTTTGAAAAAAAGCCCCAGTCTAAACTGGCCCCAAACCCGCTCTGCTCTCGATTTGCGTATTTGCTCGTTTCTCGCAAACGCAAACGGCTTTGCCGCCCGTTGGGTCGGCCTTTCCAAAAAACTTTCATTGCGGCAGAGTCTTATCTTTGAAAATAAGATTTTGCCGCAATGTAATTTTTATCATGATGGCCTTTTAGCACATATTTTAAAACATTCATAACAAAGTTTTTTTATAAACTATCTTCTAATCAGCGACCTTTCCCACCTTTTCCTTGCCGCATACAGATTCTATATCAAGGCAAAGCACCGCTGTGCGCGCTAGCATGGCCGGCGGTGTGGGGCTTTGACATTGCGCAGCATAGCGCTGTGCTAGGGCATCTAAGGCCATGATTTTCTCTTGCTCATCTTCCACTACACGCAAAGAGCCTGTACCTATGACAGACTTAAACAAGGTGCTTGCGATTTCCGGCAAAACTTGCACATCCACGGCTGTAGAAAATCCCACCTGCGCATTATGACGCAAGCAATCCATCTTACGCCCTTCTGTGGCGCAATGAAAATAAATTTTCTCTTGTGTGAAAACGTAATTAAGGGGGACAATATAGGGGGCAGCTTCTGTAGCAAAAGCAAGGTACATTTCTTCTGCACGTTGCAAGACATCAGCTATAAAGGCAGGGTCTTTTCTTTCATATTGGTGACGACGCATGGGATAACTCCTTTGAAATTAGTTATCCTCATTGTAGACGATATGCGCCGCAATGCAATATTTTTATGGAATACTACGTAATTTTGCGACGCATTACTTTAAATAGAAGTGAGAAAGCTTACCCTTAACGCATACATTATACTCAGCCATATGCGCTGGGGGAGTTTGTGCCTTGGCAGCCATCATATACTGTAATCCGCGGGCTAAAAAGGCCGTAGAGCGCAATTGCTCCAAACGTTCACGCACCTCAGTATCTTCGCCTAAAGCTGAAAGCAGAGCTTCTTCTTGTTCTTGGCATTGCAACAAAAGCATATTATCTACAGAAAGACTAAGCATAAGCTTTTCATCCATGTGTATATTTCTTTCTTCCAATAAGGAATGTACATGGGCAAGAAATTCCTCTTGCAAAAACTCCACATAGCCTTCCAATTCTTGCATGGCCTCATGGCCAAAGCTTTGTACGCATTGCTCTATAGCACTTACCGCTTCTTCTTGCACCAACCACACGGGAGAGGATTCACTACTCTTTAAAGCTGCACTGTCCGCTTGATGAACATGAAGCATGGTATTGATTGCATTGGTAACGTTTCTCACGTTTTCCTCCTGTATGGATAAAATTGCCTGTACTTTTTCGAACTGCAATATCTTTAGCAAAAGTAATGCCAAAGTTAAAAATGGAAAAATTTTCCAAATTTTCTCTAGAATTTCTCTAAATATTTTCTAGATTTATAAAAACCTCCTCTTAACATCTGCATTTATAAAGGAATTTTTTTCCGCAAAAGTAAGTGGGGATTTTGCAAAACCAAGCCTTTACCATCAGCTATAAAATACGTATATTTTGCCTTATCCCACCATTAAGGAAAAATACTTTGCACAAAATATATGCTTTACTTGCCCTTGGCAGTTGGGCCATTTTACTATGGCCTTTTCCCACAGAAGTTTTTTTAGCAGCTTGCTTTGCCTGCCTTTTACACCCTTTATATGTACGTCTCTTACGCGCCTTTGATACCAAAATCGCCTTTGCCTGCATGACCCTAGGTTTATGTGTAGGTATTATCTTACCTATCACTGTGATAGTGCTAATGGTAACGCCACAAGCCGTCACAGGTTTGCGCCTTTTAAATGAATTACAGCAATCTGGCTGGATTTATGGCGAAGAAATGCAGGCCTTTTTAGAAATTTTTAATACCTGGCTACGTAAAATACCGGGTCTTGAAGGTGGCATAGAACAGCTTGGGCAGGAGCTCACCTCTTTTTTAGCCACGGCCATTCAAACTCTCATTGGTAAAGGTCTTGGCTTTGCCGGAAGTACCATGAGCTTTATGATGCGCCTTTGCGTGCTTATCTCTTTAAGTATGATTGGTATTGTCTATGCGGAAAACTTTTTTTCTTTTGTGAAGGCTGTATCGCGCATTCCGGAAAATGTTTTGCAACGCTTTATCATAAGCGTACGCCAAGCCATAGGATCCGTGCTTTGGGGTGTGGTATTAGTGGCGCTTATTCAAGGTGTTTTATGCGGCATTGGTTTTGCCGTGGCCGGCGTTCCCGCAGCAGCCTTTTGGGGGCTAGTATCGGCCATGGTGGCCCCCATACCCATTATAGGCACCAGTGTGGTATGGATTCCTGCCAGCATTTATGCCTGGTTCGCCCTCTCTAAAACCATCTCCATAGGCCTTATTTTATGGAGTGCCATCATTGTGGTGGGGGCAGACAATGTCTTGCGCCCTCTTTTCTTACGCGGCGGATTAAAAACATCCTTCGTGGTGGTGCTCATTGCGGTGGTATGCGGTCTTGTGGCTTTGGGGCCTGTGGGCATTGTGGCAGGGCCTGTGCTTGCAGCTTTTGCCTTGCAAGCAGCCAGAGAAGCAGAATTCATGCAGGTACATTCAGAAGACGCCACGCATTAATAATTTAAAAAATCTTGTATTTTCTGGGAAAAGTCTTTTACAAAAGCTTTTCCCATTTTTACATGGGCGTCCATTAACGTACGAAAAAACTTTTTTATTGTGAAAAATAAAACTTTCCTCTTGCCAAATCCCCTGCCCATACGTTATATCTTTATCTAATGAGAAGTGAGTATAGTTCGTAGCTTATTGCTTTTCGTCCTCTTACTTTCACTTCTTTAAGCCTTAGCCTTCTTTATATACTTACTGAAAAGTATGTAGTCCTTTTAGCTTTTTCTCCCATGTTTAAATTGGTTTAACATGGGAGCTATTTTGATAAATATTAAAGGGGGTTTTTAGATGTCTATTCGTAAAACACTGTTCTTCTGCGGACTGCTTGTTTTAAGCTTGTGCAGCATGGCTTTTGCAGCTGATGCCACACCAAGCACAAGTCAAGAACTGCAGGCTGCCACAGAAATTGCCTCAGGCAGCAGCGTTCAATGGTGGATATGGCCTTTAGCATTACTTATTTTCTGTTTTGTACTTGGTATTATTGCCGTACTTGCAGGGGTGGGCGGCGGCGTACTCTTTGTACCCTTGGTCAGCGGCTTTTTCCCCTTCCACTTAGACTTTGTGCGCGGTGCCGGTCTTATGGTAGCTCTTGCAGGTGCCTTAGCCGCAGGCCCAGGCTTACTAAGACGTAACTTTGCAAGCTTACGCCTTGCCCTTCCTGTTGCCCTTGTGGCATCCATATTCTCCATCATCGGCGCCATGATTGGTTTGGCCTTACCTGCCCATATTACCCAGCTCTGTCTTGGAGCTACCATTATGGGTATTGCCATTTTGCTTACCCTTGCCAAAAACTCTGTGGTTCCTGTGGTTACCAAGCAAGATGCCCTAAGCGTAGCCTTTGGCATGCAGGGTATGTTTCATGACCCCAGCACCGACGAAGTCATTAAATGGAAAACCCACCGGACCTTACAAGGTATGCTGCTCTTTATTGCCATTGGTCTTATGGCCGGTATGTTCGGCCTTGGTGCAGGCTGGGCAAACGTACCTGTGCTTAACTTGCTTATGGGCGTACCTTTAAAGATTTCTGTGGGCACATCTAAATTCTTGCTCTCCATTGCAGATACATCCGCTGCTTGGGTATATTTAAACCAAGGCGCTGTTATCCCCATGATTGCCGTACCTTCCATTGTGGGTCTTATGGCCGGTTCCGTTGTGGGTGTGCGTTTACTTGCTTTAGCTAATCCTAAGTTTATCCGTATCCTTGTTATCGGCGTACTGCTCTTTGCAGGTGCTCAGGCCTTATGGAAAGGCTATACCTCTTCTCAAGCTCTCGTAAAGCCTGCAGAGGTACAAAGCACAAGTCAAGCCCCGGCGCAGCATAATCCGCTGATACGCTCATAATTTAGAGAAAAGGAGCCTGTTATGGATAATAAAGATGTAGCCGCCTCTCCGGCGCAAGTCCGTTATGCGAATCTTTTAGGCCTTATTTCGAATATAGGTCTGGGTCTTTTAATTCTCACCTTCTGTATGTATGTGTTTGGCTTCTCCTTGGCAGCCCCACATGTGCCCGTGGAAGAATTGGTAAAAACCTGGGGTTTAAGCTCCGGTGAATTTAACAAATTACATAATGTACCCATCGGCTGGGGCTGGCTTGGCCTACTCACCACCGGTGATTTTAGCAACTTCCTTGGCATCGCCATCTTGGCCGGTGTGACCATTGTTTGTTATATGCAGCTTTGTGTGGATTTTATCCGCGAAAATGACAAGCTTATGGCTGCCATTGCCTTTATTGAAGTGGTAGTTCTTGTGGTTGCAGCCACCGGTATCGTAGGCGGCGCACACTAATCCCCCTCTTTTTCCACTACAGACCCCAGAAGGCAACGCTTTCTGGGGTTTATTTTTTCATCTCTTCCTTTGTATTCCAAAGAGCGCCCTAACATACAATATAAAAAGGGGAAAAGCTTCACTTACAAAAGGGTTTTTCCTCAGATTTTGTCTACAGCTTATAATCCTGCATAAAAATCATTCTTATTGAATACTTATCTTACAAAACATAGTACCCACCTAAACCAAAATCCCTCACCAGAGTTCCTTGCCTTTCCCTTGACCCTACCGTATAATATGGGCGCTTTTGCCATACTATACAGTATGGCTTAGTATGGATTTTTCCCCCTAGAGGACTACATGAAGTTTATATCATCACAGCTGACAGTATTTATGCAAACTCGCGGCGCTAAGCGTAATATGTTTTTTCTATTACGCTTTCTTATGTTGCTTATTTTTCTTATCGCCGCATATAGTATTGTTTTTCACTATATCATGCAATTTGAAGGGCGTACCTATTCTTGGACCACAGGGGTGTATTGGACACTTACTGTCATGTCCACCCTAGGCTTTGGTGATATTACCTTCACCTCGGATATGGGGCGTTTTTTCTCCATTGTGGTGCTTATGTCCGGCGTTATTCTTTTGCTGGTCATGCTACCCTTTACCTTTATTCAGTATTTTTATGCCCCCTGGCTGGAGGCACAAAAAAAGCAATCTACGCCGCGAAAGGTGCCCTCAGGAACGCATAATCACGTTATATTTGTAGGCATAAACCAATTAACCCTTAATACCATTGACGAACTCGAGCGCTATGGCACCCAATGTGTTCTTCTATGCAATGACAGCCAAGGCACCCTTGACCTCATCGACCAAGGCTATGAAACCATCATGGGTGAGCACGATGACGGCGCCGTATATAAAAATCTCAAATTCGATAAAGCGGCCATGTTGGTGGCTTTAGACAGCGATATGCGTAATACCAACATTACCTTCACCGCGCGCGATGTAAATGCACAGGTGCCCATTACCACCAGTGTACAAAGCGATGATGCCATTGATATTTTAGGCTTAGCCGGTGCTACCCATGTGGTACAATTTCACAAATTGCTAGGTACAGCACTGGCCAGACGCGTACTCAATGCCAAATCTCCCACCAGTATTATCAGCGAATATGATCAATTGGTCATTGCCGAAGCCCCTGCCATGCGCACAGCCTTGGTGGGGAAAAATCTCATTGAATGCGGTCTTAGAGCGCACACAGGGGTTAACGTGGTGGGTTTATGGGAAAGGGGCAAATTTATCCAAGCCCATCCGCAAACCGTATTCACCGACTCCTCCGTGGTGGTTATGGCAGGAACCCATGAACAAATACAAGATGTGGATACTTTTTTGAGTAAGCCCATGCAGCATGAAGAAAGCCCCGTGCTTATTCTGGGCTGTGGTCGTGTGGGCATTGCCGCTGCACAGCATTTAGAAAGCGCGGATCGCTCCTATCGTTTTGTAGAAAAAAAGAGCCGCATTGGAGATCTTATTGATAAAAAGCATATTATCATTGGTGATGCCGCCGATATTGACACCTTGGAAGAAGCCGGCATACGCACATGCCCTTCCATACTTATCACCACCCACGATGACGATACCAATATCTATTTAACCCTCTATTGTCGCCGTTTACGCCCCGAAGTGCAAATTATCAGCCGTGCCAACCTTGACAGAAATATTGGCATACTTCACGCCGCGGGCGCAGACCTCGTGCTGTCCTTAGCCTCCATGATGACCAGCAGCATTGTCAACTTGCTCGCTCCCGGTAAAGTGTTTATGCTCAATGAAGGCTTAAAAATATTCCGCTGCAAAGTGGGGCCAAAGCTTCAAGGCCTTTCCCTTATTGATAGCGGCATACGCGGCCTCACCGGGTGTAACGTTGTTGCATTACAAGATAAAGATGGAAAAATGCAAGTAAACCCGGATCCCGATCATATCTTTTGTAAAAAAGAAGAAATGTTCCTTATTGGGGATTCCACGGCTGAGCAAGCTTTTAATGACACCTATGGCTGCCATGAAGGGCTCACAGAAGTGCACAATGCGTAAAAAGCTTTTCTCTATAAAGTCTTTGTATGAAACTTGCATAATAATACGTATATAGATTTTATTTGCCGTTAACCTAAGGATGTGCCATGTCCCCTGTATTAGAAATGCCACAAGGCCCAGCACCACAAGAAAGAAAAGCTACAAGCCTTAAAAAAGCTAGTATTATAATACTTTGTGCCATTTTACTTAGCCTTGGGCTTGGCGTTTTTTTTATGCTACAAGGGCGTATCATAAGCACAGAAAATAGCATTTCTGCCGTGCTTGTGCCTGTGCCCAGCCCTTTAAGTGTTTCCTATACAGAAGTTTTTGCCGCCCATGGTACGCTTGTGTCTCAAGGTATGCCGCTGGCGCGCTTAGATATTTCAGGATATGCCCTGCATTTACCTCATGCCCAAGCATTAGTTCGTGGCGCAGTGAATAGCGCCATACCCGCTTCTGCCTTGGCGCAAAATGCCCAACAAAACGAAGCAGAAATGGTTACTGCCATTGCCTTAGCTCGACAAGAAGAGCAGGCAAAGCATACCCTTATGGAAAAGCGCTCTGTGGCGCATGCCAGAGCATTACTGCAATTACGCGGCCAGCAAGGGGATAATGCGCAGCGTGGCATGGCACAAAAGCAAGAGCACGTAGCGCGCCAACAATTGGAACAAGCCAAAGCAGCCTATGAACTCGCCAGCCGTAATCGTAGCGCTGTGGAAAGCGTGCTGCATGAAATTCGAGCTCAGCGCAGAGCGCAAGGCGGAGCACAAGGCCACGCCATGGCAAACTCTACCATGGGCACAAAAAACATCACAGATCAGCTCACAGCCCCCACCGAGGGCTATATCGTGGGTGATATTCCCACAGCAGGGCAAATCTTCCAAATGGGACAACCGGTTTTTATGATTCTGCCCTCGCAAGGGACGCAGCTTAAGGCCATAGTGCACATGCCGCAAGATCAGGCTCGCGCCTTAAACATGACCATGCCTGTATATATGCAAACAAAGGAAATCGTGCTACGCGGCACTCTACAGCAGGTAGTACATGATACGCCCATAAGTGTCGTTTCTATCTTATTGGACGCGCAAGGAAAGGATTTTGATGCCCTCATGCTTGCCACTCAAGAGAAAAAGGCACGCATTGTCTTTTGGCCACAGCCATGGGCAGAGAAATATTTACCTGAAAGTGTGTTGGCTTTATTGTC
>CAYJAL010000006.1:0-26522 GCA_964367875.1 uncultured Desulfovibrionaceae bacterium
TATCATGGAGTAAATAATTTTATCTACTTCATTACTCATACTAACCTCTATTTATGGTTTAATAATTTCTTGTAAATGGGTGCGAGCAAAGTCAAGACTTGGATCAAGCTCTAAAGCAGTGCTGAGATAATGCACGGCTTCTTCTTTTTGCCCTAAAAATTTATAGCAAAGGCCAAGGTTGGCAATATCCATGACCGAACCTTTATCAATGCGTAACACTTGTAAAAAATCTTCCGCAGCCTTGGCGTATTCTTGCAATTTAAAATGCGCAACACCACGTAAATTTCCGTATTCCTTCATGTCTGGGCAGTAGTTCACGGCGCGGCTCAGGTAAGGCAAGGCCTCTTGCCATTTTTGCTCAAGGCTAAGACTATAGCCGGCATAAAAAGCAGCCAACCCCTTGGCATCATTTTCGGGTTGAAGGGGTTCTGCCATGGCAAAAAGCGCATGGGCGTGCGCATATTCTTCTTGGCGTAAGGCCAACATGGCTTGGAAAAAGGGAATAAAATGCGCCTTGGGATAGGCTTTTTCCAAAAGCTCCAGGCCAGCTAAGGCTTGCTCGGTGTCGCATTCTTCGGCTAAAATGCGTCCTACAAAAAGCCCAAGACTTTGATTTTTATCTCTCTCGCGAAAGGCAAGGCCGGGTACAAGACAATAATGCGTGGGAATATCCAGCTGTGTATGCTTGGTAGAAATGGCATACACAGGATAGTCAAGAGTATGCAATTTTTGAATAAGGCTTTGAACTTCTTCTAAAATATCATCACTGATTACAGAGGGTAAATCTTGTAAGGAACACAATTCTCCTTGCTCAAGCCAGTGAATATCTTCCAGTCTTTCAAATTTTGTTAAACCGGAAGCTTCATAGCATGCCGATGTGCAAAAATCTCCTGCCAATTGAGCAACTTCTGTGACAGCGCGAATGGCGGCCTTGGCAGGGCTGGCGGCAGTACCGGCAGTGAAGACAATTTCTGAAGAGTGGGGGAAGGTGCTGGCATCATAAGCCACAGCGCCCACCGTGGGCACAGGCATATTCAGTGAGAAATCCTTCAATATAAGGGTAATATTTTCACGCTCAAAGGCGGCAATAAGCGCCAATAAGGTGGGATCTTCTATACTTTTAGGGTCAATGGTGGGGCAAATGCGCAATTCTCTGTCAATAAGGCAGCATACATGGCGCTCCACCAATTCGCATAAACCTTGGAGAAGGGATTCTTCTTCGGTATTGCCCGCTGATGTGCCGTTAAATTCCCCTAATTTTTTAAACCAATTGAGCGGCGCCCATACTTGGCGCCCATGCACAAGGTCGGTTACGGGGAAAAATTGCCATGGCAATAAATTCAATAAGGCCTCGGCTTTTTCCGGCGCAAGATCATCTTGTACCGCCTTGAGCATATGCTCTATGGGGATGAGCTTTTCTCCAAACTTTTCCTTGGCTTCTGACCAAGAACAAGTGACGCATTGGGGTAATTCATCCCAAAAAGTAAAGAAGGAAAAGCGCTCCATAAGTTCCATCAAAGCAGATGCCTCTGCTTGAATGGCCGAAGCTCCCTTTCCCATTTGCTTTCTTGTGGGCATGATGCGTCTGGCATCGGCGCCGCAATTGCTTAAAAATACTGGAATGCCAAGGCGTCCTGTATCTACGCGGGTAGTGCTGGATAAAATATCTAAATCAAGGCCTTGTAAGCGCTGGCGCACATGAGCCACGGTGTCGGCAGGGGATTTTGCTTTATCTAGTTCAAGGCTGTGATTTTTGGGGCAGGATTGCAAAACTATCATTTTTTCTCCAAAATATGTAAGGCATACACGCGTTTTTCTTCTTGTCCATCTTCGGAAGTGCCGCGCACGCCCACCAATAATTCTTGTACGGTAAAATCTTTTGCTGCTTGTTTAAAAAAGCGAGGACGTTTACGTGCCATATCTGTGCACAGCACCGCTTTGCCACCTTTGGCTAAATGCCTTTGTAAACATTTGAGCAAAGGGCGGTGCAAGTCTTCTAAGTAAAGGATTTCTGAGGCAGCAATCATATCAAAGCGCGCATCGCCAAGGGTGGCTTTGCTGTCGGTAATATCCACGCGGCGCACAGTGACAATATCTTCTAAATTATTCTTTATAACATTGGCTTTGGCAAAGAGTAGGGCATCGTCTACAATATCACTAATACATACGGAAGAAAATCCATAGCGGCTGGCAAGAAGCCCTAAAGTGCCGCAGCCGGCACCAAGTTCTAAGAGGCTTTTGCCTTGTGGCTCAAGCTTACGCAAATAGCGTCCAAGTACAAAGGAGGCAGGCCATACCTTTGCCCATAAGGGAAGGTCTTTTAAGGGATTATGTATGGCTTTACTGTCAACAAGTTTGTCTAAGTGTTCGGTCATATTGGTAATGGAGAGCACCTCAAGAGGTTGATCATCCACCTGTAAAGGCTCAAAATCAACAGTAAATTTTTGTTGTATCTGCGCTAAAAGCGCATCCAGAGTGGTATTGGTCATGGGGTATCCTGTAGGAATTTTGAATGCGGCATTTTGGCTTTTTTTTTCAGTATAAGCAAGCTTTTTGTGTGGAATAAAAAGGTTTAAGAAAGGAGAAAGTTATGTATTCATGGAGCCTTTCTTGACAGTGAGGCTTTCTTTATCTAGACCTTAGAAGAGGTTTTTTCGAGGAGAATGTGTATGCTTGCAAATAAATTGACCAAGGGATCATCCTATGCTTATGGCCTTTTTGCTCTTATGAGTGTGGCCTATATGCTCACGCCTTTTCATAGGGTAAGCCCTGCCATTATGGCCACAGATATTATGGCAAGTTTACAATTAAATGCTACAGATATGGGGCTTTTGGCTTCGATTTTTTTTGTTACCTATGGCATTATGCAAATTCCCGGGGGCTTGCTTACCGATGGCGTGGGGCCTCGGCGTTTATTACCTGTCATGGTGGCTCTTTCCGCTCTTGGTGCTGTGGTCTTTGCCATGGCTGAGAATGTATTTATGGCCATAGTGGGGCGCGGCCTCATTGGGGTGGGGGTATCGGTAATTTTTCTTTGTGCCATGAAGCTTATAGGGCAGTGGTTTTCTGCGGCTATATTTGCACGTATGAGCGGTATTTTCCTTGGTATGGGCGGCGTTGGTATGTTTTTAGCGGCAACCCCCTTGGCCTTGGGTTGTGAAATATGGGGATGGCGAGCCATGTTTTACGGATTTGCTGTGGCCAGTGTACTTTTGGCTCTTGTGCTCTTTTTTGTGGTACGCGATGCACCGCAAAATGAAGGCGGAGAGGGGCAAGAGGACGAAAAAAACTTAGAACAAAATACCAAGAAAAATATCATTGATTGGCAACTTATGTTGCATAATTTTAAGCTTATTACCAAAAATCGTGAATTTTGGTGTGCCTGCGTATGGGCATTTTGCCAATTTAATTTGCATATGAGCTTTGGAGGGCTTTGGGGTGGTACCTATTTGCAGCATGTGCATGGCTTAAGCCTTGTAGAGTCTGGTAATGTGTTGAATATGGCCGGACTTGGTGTGGTGGCGGGGGGCTTTCTTATGGGCTGGCTTTGCGATTCGGTATTCAAATCTAGCCGCAATACCATGATTTTTGCTTCCGCAGTGCTCACCATGAATTTTATTATTTTAGCTTTATGGGGGCAAGATTTACCTCTGTGGGCTTTATATGTGTGGTTTTTCATACTTTCAGCTTTAGGTGTGCCGGCCATGTCTGTGGCTTTTTCGGCTATGCGTTCTCTTTTTGGTCTTGCTGCCACCGGCTCTGCCTGCGGTTTGCTTAATTGTTTACCTTCGGTGGGAATGTTGGTATTTCAACCTCTCACAGGCTTTTTTTTAGAAATGTATCCTAAAAATGCGGGTATTTTTTCTGCTGAGGCCTATAGTTCTGCTTGTTATTTATATGTGGGAGCTGGTATACTTGGTATGATTGGGGCATTTTGCATGACCAAGGCTCAAAAAGGATAAAGAAAATGCAAAAAATAAATATGAAAATCTGGGCATTTGTAGTTTTTTTACTCTTTTTTTATGTGCCCTGTGTGCATGCCAATACTTCTCTTTTGGTGACAAATTTTGAAGGCTTCCGTAAGGATGATGTCGATTTACAGAGCTATTTTAAAGGTTTGAACGGTTGCGCTGTTATATTAAATCCTGGAAAGCTTCAATTTGCTATATATAATAGATCATTGGCAGAAAAACGCCTCTCTCCCTTTTCTACTTTTAAGATTGTGTCAGGTCTTCTGGGCTTAGAGTATAAAGTGGTGAAAAATGCCGAAAGTACCATGTATTATAATGGGAGCACCTATTGGCTTGAGGCGTGGAATAAGAATTTAACCTTCAAAGAAGCCTTTCAAAACTCAGCCGTGTGGTATTTTCGCCAGATCATAGATCGAATTCCCAGAAAAACCATGCAGAAATCTTTGAAGGATCTGCATTATGGCAATGCTGATGTTTCGGCATGGCAGGGCAATGGGAGCAATGCTAAAGCTGAGCTGAATGGTTTTTGGCTCAACTCTTCTTTGCGTATTTCCCCTATAGAGCAAACTATTGCCATGTATAATATATTTTCTATGGGAAGCTCTTTTTCGCCGGCTCATACCGAGCTTTTAGCTGACTTTATGCAGGTAGGGTATAGGGGGGTATACGGAAAAACTGGTTCTGATGGAAAAGGACAAAGCTGGTTTGTGGGTTTTGTAAAAAAAGGTTTGTACAAAGACTACTTTGCATTTTATGTGCAAGATGCAAATGATAGTGCACCGCATGCCAAAAATATAGCTTTGGAATATTTTGAAAATGAGTGATGTTTTTCCTTGCGCAACTCTTTTTAATGCTTATATTTTACTAAGCTAAGTTGCTTTCTTCTTTTACAACGTTAAAGTGTCACTTTCGTGTTTTCCTATAAAAAGTTTGCTTTTGTGTGTGTTATGTGAAATAAATGCCATACTTGTGTCTGATAAAATTATATAGGTGTATATCGCGACTCAGGTGTTTTTCAAAAGATTAACACAAAGACAATTTTGGTGTATTTATGTTACGAGCAATATTTTCTCGCATGAGCTCGACTCATCGCCATATGGAATTAAAGTTTTCTCTCTTTAATTTCTCTTTCTTTTTACTTATTCTCCTTCTCCTTTTTCTTTTTGTGTATTCAACTACATTACGCGTGAGTAATGTTATTTCTAAAGATTACGCAGAGCTTTATTCATATAAAACCTCATCAGCGCTAAACTCTTATATTGTAAAAGATATCAATGGGTTGAGAACTATTTCTCAGTCTTTGGCAGTGCAAGAGTGGTTTAAAGATGAGTATAATACGGAAAAAAAAGAAAAAGCCTTTGCACAATTTCAAAAATCTGCCAAGAATCTCTATAGTGGTATTTTATATCTTGGAATTGCTGCAACTAAGCAAGAATATGATTTTAACCAGCAAAGCACCATAGATACTTTCACACCTCAAGCCACTATGGATATTACCAATGTGCAAGATGGATGGTATTATGAAGCAGTTCGATCAAAAAATATGTATGAACTTAATGTGGATACAGATAAAATTCGAAGTCGTACCTTAGTTTGGATTAATCATAAAGTCCTTTCCCCATCGGGAGAAATTTTAGGGGTTATAAGTACAGGTGTTCCTTTTGATACGGTGCTTAAGTCTGCTTTTACAGCCTATGAGGTGGAAAATATTCGCGGTATTGTTGTGGATAGTAAGGGCTATGTGCAAATGGACAGTGCCTCAGAAAATACAGCCTTGCTTGATGATAGTTTACTGTCTTTTAAGGCTCTTGTTAAAAATGAAGACGTTCAAAAAACAGTTGATAATTATATTTTAAATTTTACAGGTTTTTTTGGTGTAGCCCAAAAACCTGAAGTCTTGGAATTGTCTTCAAATGCTAAATACATGTATGCGGCCATAACTCCCATAGAAAACACCAATTGGATTGTTATTACTTTTTTCAATGCTTCTTCATTGTTTTCTTATAATAAGTTTGCGAATTTACTTTGGGTTGCTGTGGTTTTGCTTTTGGTTTATGTGATAACCGTTGGGGTAGTGAGTAAGGATTTTATTTTCAGACCTGTAGCGCGTTTAGTGCGCTCGCTTACGCCCATTACGCCAAATCTTACCGCGCAAACAGTATTGCCTCATGACAATGACCGTATAGAAAAACAAGAAATATACGGTCTTGAGCGCCATGATGAGTTGGGTGAGTTAGCAAGAACTGTACATAATTTACACCAAGTCCTTGATGCTAAAAATAAAGAATTGATAATCACGGCCCATCAAGCTGATGCGGCCAATCAAGCAAAGTCGCACTTTTTGGCGCATATGTCGCATGAAATGCGCACCCCCATGCACGCCATTATAGGCATGTCTAAAATAGCACGAGATGCAAATGATTTAGAAAAAATTCATTGGTGTTTTTCTAAAATAGAAAGCTCTTCTACAAATCTGTTAACTATCATAAATAACGTGCTTGATATGTCAAAAATTGAGGCACAGAAAATTGATGTGCAATTGGCTCCCTTTGACATATTGAAAATGATGCACGGTATTGTTCAATTGCATATGCCCGCTATGAATGAAAAGGCCTTGAGTTTTTCCAAGGACTTTGATGCCAATATCCCTACATATGTACATTCTGATGAGCAGCGTATTACGCAAGTTATTGGAAACTTACTTTCCAATGCAGAAAAGTTTACCCCTATAGAGGGCAAGGTGGTTTTGCGTGTAGAGCTCGTTGAGAAAAGCGATAGACAATGTGTTGTGAAATTTACAGTGCAAGATACGGGAATTGGCGTGGCTAAAGACCAGCAAGACCAATTATTTAAGCCTTTTCATCAAGCTAATAGCACGATTTCACATACTTTTGGTGGGGCAGGGCTTGGACTTTCCATTTGTAAACAGGTTGTGGAGCTTTTGCAGGGGGAAATGTTCTTTGATTCTGAAGAAAATAAAGGCACAAGCATTGGCTTTGTATTGCCTTTAGCCCTAGCAGAGAACATATCTGAAGATACAGAGCAAACGGAACTCTATGAAGATGTCATGCTTGATTTGCAAGGAAAGAAGATTTTACTTGTGGATGATATTGATATTAACCGTGAAATTGCCATGGCACTTTTAGAAGATACAGGTGTGCTTTTTGACGAAGCTGGGGATGGCCTAGAGGCTGTACGTAAGTTTACTGAAAATCCAGATTCTTATGAGCTTATTTTGATGGATATCCGCATGCCGGAAATGAATGGCTTTGAAGCTGCAAAAGCCATACGTGCCATGGATGTTCCAAGGGCTAAGAGTATTCCTATTATTGCCATGACAGCCAATACTTTCCGCGAAGATGTGGAGGCCTGCTTGGCTGCTGGTATGAATGCACATGTAGGTAAACCCATTGACTTTGCAGAGCTTTTAGTAACTATAAAGAAATTTGTTTAAAAAATATCGCCATGACGATTGGTAAAAAAATATATATTACTGTACTCATTTATTTTTAACATTGCAGTAATAGTATCTATAAACCTAGATTCTGGGTGGTCTTTTATTTTAAAAGGGTAAATTATGTCTATTAAGTCTTTTTCACGTAAAATAGCTTGGAAAAATACTTTAGAGTTTAAATTTGATTTTATAAATATTTCATTATTTATAACTATTGTTTGTTTTCTTTTCTTTATCATTTACCATATTTTGATAGATATAGCTGATGAAGTTTCTAAAGATTATGCAGAACTTTACTCTTTTAAAACTGCCTCTACTTTAAGCTCTCATCTTATTCCTGATTTAGCTGTTATGAAAACCGTGGCTACATCGGATAGTGTCCGAGCATGGTTTAAAAATGATGAAGATTTAGCTGCTAAAAGGGCTGTTTTTGAGGAAACAAAAGATTATAATAAAAGATTGTTTAATGGATTTATTTATTATGGTATTTTATCCTCTACAAGAGAGTATAATCTTAATCGTAAAAGCACCTGGGATGATTTTGTATCCGGAGGGAATTTAGAGCGCGGTGCCCCTGAAGATGAATGGTATTTCCAAACGGAAAAAGCAAAGCATGACTATGAATTAAATATTGATACGGATAAAATTTTACACCGTACACATGTATGGATTAACTATAAGGTTCTTTCTAAAACAGGTGAGTTTTTAGGTGTTATATGTACAGGTGTAAATTTTGATAAAGTTCTGCTTTCTGCTTTTGAAAAATATAAAGTGGCTAATATTCGTGGTATAGTGGTGGATCGCCATGGCTATGTACAAATGGATAGCGCCGATGAATATACACAGTTGGTGCATGACAGTTCATGGCATATTAATGATGTTTTTACACTTCCCACCTTTAGTGCAGCCATGGAGAGGCATTTATCCTCTATTAAAGGCTATTTTACCACCACAACAAATCCTACTTTGGTGAAATTAGATGCCGGTGGAGATTATTCTTATGCTGCCATGGCTCCCATTGAAGGAACAGATTGGACAGTTATCACTTTCTTTAACTCTTCTGCATTGTTTTCTTTACAGCAAATTGTTCCGCTTTTATGGATAACCCTAGCTTTATTTATGGGCTATGTGGTTTTAATTACACTTTTTAGCCGGCGTTTAATTTTTATTCCCTTGGCTAAAATGGTGCACAGTCTAACCCCTGCAGATGCAGAGGGAGGCCAAGAGAACGACTATGTGCATACTGCTCCTATTTATGGCCTTGATAGGGAAGATGAGCTGGGGAAGCTGGCAAAAACTATTCAAAGTTTACGAGAAAACTTGGATGCCAATAATGAAAAATTAAGCATTGCAGCAGAAAAAGCACATATTGCCAGTGAAGCCAAAAGTAATTTTTTGGCGCATATGTCGCATGAAATTCGTACCCCCATGAATGCTATTATTGGTATGTCTAAAATTGGTCGTGATTCTCATGATATTTCAAAGGCCTATGCTTGTCTTGGTAAGATAGAAAATGCTTCAAGTCATCTTTTGGGTATTATCAATGATGTATTAGATATGTCTAAAATTGAAGCTAAAAAGATTGAAATTATACACGATGTTATGGAGTTTGAACAAGTTGTGCAACGCGTAAGCCATGTAATTGGTTTTCGCATAGCTGAGAAAAGGCAAAATTTCATTCTTAAGCAAGATCCTAATATTCCAACTTTTATTATGTCAGATGAGCAGCGTATTGCGCAAGTGATTACGAATTTTCTTTCTAATGCTCAAAAATTTACCCCTGAAGGTGGTAAAATTACCTTAGAAACAGAGCTGCTGGAAAAAAATCTTGAATCATGCCGCATAAAGCTTTCTATTACAGATACAGGAATTGGTGTGGCAAAGGATCAGCAAGGGCATTTGTTTCAACCCTTCCAGCAAGCCAATAGCAGTATTTCTCATAAATTTGGTGGAACAGGCTTGGGACTTTCCATTTGTAAAGAGATTATTGAGCTTATGAATGGCGAGATTTTCTTTGAATCCGATGAAAATAAAGGTACTTGCATTGGCTTTATTCTCCCTTGCGACTTGCCTGTAGAGAACACTCTTGCCGCCAAGGAAGAGCTGTTGCAGGTGGATAGTACAAGTCCTTTGAATTTTAGCGGTAAAACCTTCCTCTTAGTAGAAGATATTGAAATTAACCGTGAAATTGTCATGGCTTTATTAGAAGATACGCAAGTTACTTTTGATATAGCTGAGGATGGTTTGCAAGCTGTGGAAAAGTTCACCGCCAATCCTGATGCCTATACGCTCATCCTTATGGATATTCGTATGCCTAAAATGGATGGGTATGAAGCCACCAAGGCCATTCGCGCCATGGATTTACCCCAAGCTAAAAATGTGCCTATTATTGCCATGACGGCCAATGCTTTTCGTGAAGATGTGGAACGTTGCCTTGCAGCGGGGATGGATGCGCATGTGGGTAAACCCATTAACTTTAATGAGCTTTTTATGTTGTTGCGTAAGTATATGTAGTAGACAGTAAAGAGTTTTTTACGAGAAGGGGAATGTGTTTTGTCATCACATTCCCCTTATTTATTAAGCTTTTTGTAAGAGCTTATGTACGCATTTGCAAACAAGCTCTACCGCTGGGGCTAAGCCGGATTCGTCAAAATCAAATGTGTCATAGTGATGGCCGGCGGCTCTGTCTATACCCACTTGAATATAGGTACTTTTTCCGCCTTTATTTTGCACAGCGCGCATCATATGCGTAAAATCTTCGCAGGCGCCAAAATCTTTTCTTTCTATAATATCAGTATAGAAGGGAATGGACTTGGCCTCCTCTGCCACCATGGCTATGAGCTCGGCATCACTTTGGGCACTTTGTGCTGAGCCTACAGCGGTGATACTATGCTCACAATCATACATGTGCGCTGCGGCTTGAATGATTTTTTCAGAGCGTTCCAGCATATAATTGTTTAACTCGCTGGTGGAACCGCGCGTTTCCATAAGCAATAGACCATTGGGGGGTAATACATTGCGCCCTTGTCCGGCCACAAGTTTGCCTACATTGATGCGCGTAACGCCATCGCTGTGTCTTGAAATGGCATGCAGATTTAAGGCGCATACAGCAGCGGCCAAGAGGGCATTTTTACCTTCCTGCGGCGCAGCACCGGCATGAGCTTGTTGACCTGTGAAGGTAACATCCCATTTGGTGGTGGCTAAAAAGCCCACAGTGCCGCAAATGAGTTGGCCATTTTGAGCAGCCTGAAAGCTTACGTGTAAGCCTAAAGCATAATCTACCCCTTCCATGGCACCGGCTTCTACCATGGGCTCAGCGCCGCGGCACCCTTCCTCCCCCGGCTGAAAGATAAAGCGCAAAGTGCCTTTAAGCGTATCCTTCATGCCGGCCATAATTTCTGCTACGGCAAGACCAATGGCCACGTGGCCGTCATGGCCGCAGGCGTGCATAACCCCATCATGGAGGGAAGCAAAATTTTCTGCGGCAGGTCTATGGCTGCTGGCATGACTTTCTTGTACGTCATTGGCATCCATATCAAAGCGTACTGCCACCGTGATGGGATCGTCACTGCATTTTATATCTGCCCAAAATCCCGTGATACCTTGCATCTGTGCTAAGATTTCTGGGTCAGCTCCTTGAGATAAGGCTCTTTGTTCATGAGCTTTAAGGATTTCCTGTGAAGGGGCGCCCATGATAAAGTCTTTGTTTACGGCTTTTTCTCCACAGGTGATGCTATAACCAAGCTCGCGCATACGTTTGATGGCAAGGGCTGTGGTGCGATATTCTGTCCAGCCGGCTTCGGGGTGCCTGTGTAAATCACGGCGGCAGGCTATAATGGCGCTTTCCATGGCTTGAATGGTGGCACGAAGAGTGTGAGACATAAATACTCCTTTAGTAAAAGACCTTTGCACTTTTTAAGGGTACAAAGGTCTTTGTTAAGATGAAGATGCGCAAAGCGCTTTTTATGGTATTACAAAAGTACAGGAATAAGTACAATGGCAGCGATAATCATGCCAAGGGCTGTACGTTTGGGAATTTCCATGGGGTTAACCTTGGCCAATGCTGCTGCCACAATGGTGGCTCCGGCAATGGGGGATACAGCGCGGCCCAAAGCGCCTGCCAAAGCGGCAGAAACACCCATATTGGATACTTCTAAGCCAAAGCTAGGAGCGTGAATGGTGACGGATTCGTTGAATGCAATGGCTGCTGCGTCGCCAGAACCGGAAAGTATGGCCAAAAGGAAGGGGCCAAAGATAGCCGCTACTTTTACCACATGTTCGTTGGTATTTTGCAGCATAACAATGAGTTCTTCAATCATGCCCAAGGATTTCATACCGGCAACGAAAATACCTGCGGCAATGATAATACCGATAATATCGGCATAGCCTTTGCCCATACCATTAAAGAACTCATTGGTGGCTTTGGCTGGATTAACGCGCGTGGCGGCAAGACAAGCTATGGCGCCAATGAGCATGGCATGGGGTACCTTGATGGACTTAGCCCAAGGGAGCATGGCTTGTACTTCGCTTATATTTAAGGTGATAAGCATGGCCACGGGGAAAAGGGGTAAAATGGCGTATAAGGGGTTTACCTTAAATTGCATATGGCTATCATCATAATCTTCCATGACATAGCCCTTGTGTTCTTTAAGAATGATGGCCACTACTGTAAGGGATAAGGCACCAATAACCATAGAGATAATGGAAGGCGTGGCAAAGGTTGCTACCACATCGATAACTTCCATATTGGCCAATTTGGCAATGATGGGTGTATGGGATAAACCAGGCGACATGCAAGAGCCAAAAGTACCTAAGATAACTGCAGAAGCTGCTGTGGCAGGATGCACACCTAAGGACATAAGCAGGGGAATAAGCACTGCGCCTACGGCGGAGGTTACACCGGCAGCGGAAGTTAAGGAAATATTTACCAAGAAGGTAATGGCAGTGGCACCGGGAATGATGGCAAAGCGCATTTTGGAGAGGACTTTTACTAAAGAGTGGATAAGATGCTTATCGCATTCGGTATATTTCATCACAAAGGCAAAGCCCATAACGGAACAAATGCTTTGAATAAGTCCACTAGATACCATGGATTTTGAAAAAGCATCCAAGGCTAAAAGGGGGTTGAAGGACAAAATAGCCATGGCAAAACCGGCGGCGATTAAGACCAAGCGTGTGTCATGTTGTTTGATTAAAAGATAAACCACGGCTGCCACAATAAGCAAGCCTATGATCATCCCAAGAACTCCTGTCATAAATTTCTCCTCATGTATAAAATGTTGTGGGTGAATATACTATTTTTTTTTATGCGTCTATCATTTTGTCCCTTAGCGCAATGCAAGGGTAGCGTTATCGTAACGCGTTCTAAAAACTATTGTGCTAAGCGTATAAGGCTTTCGCATAAGACATTGAAACCTTGCTCAATGTCATTTTCTGAGGCAAATTCTGCAGGATTATGACTGATACCGCCTTTACCGCGCACAAAAATCATGCCTGTAGGGGTAAGGGGCGCCATATTCATGGCATCGTGACCTGCACCGCTAATGACATTTTCATAAGCAATGTCTAAATCATCACACACGCCGGTAAGGGTAGCTTGAATATGGCTATCCATGCTGACGGGTTTTTCAGCACTTAATACATCAAAGGTCATTTTTGTGCCGTACTGAGCGTCGATATTGGCAGCTTCTTGTTGGAATAAGGCAAAAACTTCATCCATGACAGCTTTGTCGATGCCGCGTAAGTCCACAAAAAGTTCGGCTTTACCGGGAACCACATTCATGGCGCCGGGATAGGCTTTTACATCACCCACGGTGGCTACGATTTTCTTATTTGAATAGGCGCATGCAATACGGTTAATACCCAAAACCAAAGCAGAAGCTGCCACAAGGGCATCCTTTCTGTGTTCCATTTGAGTGGAGCCGGAATGGTCTGCGCGCCCCTGTACGGTGACTTTGGAGCGAATGGGAGCAGCGATGGCTTGTACAATGCCCACGGCTTTTTCCGCGCGTTCAAGGTCTTTGCTCTGGTCAATGTGAAGTTCGATAAAGGCTTTAAACTCTTCACCCTTTCGTGCAGATTCTGGGATTTTGTCAAAATCAAATCCATGATCTTTAAGAGCTTGTTGCAGCGAGATACCGTCTTTATCTTGTGCCTTACTCCATGCGCCCATGATATCTTTTCCGGCAATAACTTTACTGCCCATGGTGGCATGGGAAAAGCGGCTGGATTCTTCCAATTGAAAAATAATAAGCTCAAGGCTGTGCTTATGGGCTATGCCTTCATCTTGTATTTTCTTTAAGGAGGCAAGGCTCAGAACGGTACCCAGCATGCCATCATAATGGCCGCCATTGGGCACGGTATCAATGTGCGAGCCGGTGGCCACCACAGGGGCTTGAGGATCACTGCCTTTTAAGCGCGTAAAAATATTTCCGAAATTATCAAATCTATATTCTAAACCCATATCTTTAATAAGGGAAAGTATATATTCACGGGCTTGCATATCTTCGGGGCTAAAACCCAAACGATGAGAGCCGCCATCTTCTGTGCGTCCCATGCTTGCCAAGGTGTTCATTACTTCCATAATCCACGTCATGTTCATTTTTTTCCTCCAAAATTCCCTGCATTGGGTAAAATGTGGGTGGATAATAGAGATAAAATAAAAAAATCACAAGTTAAAAGATAAGAAATTGAAAACTTGCAAATATGTATTTTTTAACTTAATTTTATACATCATAGTATAATGTAAAAGGAGCTTTTGATGAAAAATGAAAATTCATGGCCCATGGCTTTGGGCATGTTTTTAGGCTTGGCAGTGCTGGGCTTTTGCTTGCATATGGCAGCGGCCAGCTTTACTGCGCAGCAAAGAAGTGTAGTGGTAAAAGGGCTCGCCGAAAGAGATGTAAAGGCAGATAGAGTTGTCTGGCCCATTTCTTTTCGCGTGTCCGGCAATACTTTGGAGGAAATTTCTGCACAAAATACCTTGTATACAGATAAGATTGTGAGTTTACTCACGGCTGCTGGTTTGAGCAAGGAAGAAATTACTGTGCAATTGCCTAATATTGATGATAAAACTGTGTACGCATCTGAAGGGAATGCGCCTTTGTTTAGATATACCTTAAGCGCTTTGATTACTGTAAATTCTGCCAAGGTAGATGTGGTGGCCCCTGTAACGGAAAAAATGACTGAGCTTATGAATGAGGGCTTATCCTTAACTAAGGATTATTCCATACAATATAGCTTTACACAGCTTAATGAGTTAAAGCCTAAAATGATAGAAGAAGCCACCATTAATGCGCGTCAAGTGGCGGAGAAATTTGCCAAGGATTCGCAAAGTTATTTAGGTAAAATTAAAAAGGCCAATCAAGGGCTTTTTTCCATAACCACGCCGGATACCTATAAGCCGGAAATGAAAAAAGTCCGTATTGTGAGTACGATAGAGTACTATTTGGTGGATTAGACTTTGAAATTGTGTGGGCCTAGCTAATGTGTTTTAGCAGGCCCACATTTTTTTATACACCCAGTTTGAGTTGTGCAAGGAAAAAGACTGTTCGCCCTGCCAATTCGGCTACCACAAAGCACAATACCCCCACGCTTAACAGAGCGCATGAGCTGCGCATTTTTTTCGGTAAGATAAAGAGCAAACCTAAAACTATACACAGTATTTGTAAGGCTAGATGCCACAGGCTTGCGGTGAAAGCAGGAGGTATTTCCAGCATATGCCCCTGCATAAAGACGGCAATCCAGCTGAGTTTTGCACTGAGCGCCAGCACAATACCAAGTACCAGTGCGCCTATGGCAAGGTTTTTAAGGCAAGTATGTTCTGCTTGCTTTTCTGTCCCCCCTTGTGCTTCCCCTTGTCCCCAAATACAGAGGGCGCCTCCCAGCATAAAGCAGGTGCCATAAAAAGCGAGAACAGTGCCCACATTTGACCAAAAAGGCATGGCCGCAACCGAAGTATATACCCTTGAGATAACAAAGACCAAGGTTAAACCCATGAGTGCAGAAAGGGCGCCTAAGCATTTATGGGGTTTGAGTAATTGCAAAAATACCAAACCTGAAAAAATACCCACGGCGAAAATTTCGCGGCTTAGCCACGAGTGCCCCGCTTGCGTTAAGGTATACAAGGCATTGAAGGGATTTTGTAAATGCAAAATGGAAACGATGCCTGCAATACATATACTTCCGAAGGCCACTTTACACAATTTTTGTGCCAGCAAGGCTTGTTCTTGGCGCTGCGCAGCATAGGCAAAAAGCGCGGCGCCGGCAGAAAGCTGCGCAAAAACGGTGAAGACAATTAAGGTCCAGTCGGCGTATAAAGTGGTAAGATGTATGGTACCCATTATACTTCCTCCTTATTGGCATAGGACACTTCGGTGCTTCCGGCAGGTTTAGAATTATGATGCGGCTTTAGGCTTAGATTGGGCTTTGTCATGTCCTTGGAAGGTAAGGGCGCCATATGTGCCATACCATAGGTGGCGAGAATTTCCTCGCGCGGGCCAAATTTCAAAGCGCGGGCAGGGCAAGCGGCCACACAAGCCGGCTCACGATCCGCGGCCAAATAATCACGGCAAAAGTCGCATTTGGTCATATGTTTTTTGTCCTTATCCACCACGGGGCTGGAATAAGGGCAATTCCATCTGCAATATCCACAACCTACGCATTTATCGGCGTCAATGGACACAATGCCATCTTCATCCTTGGCGCATGCACCGGTGGGGCAGGCCTTGGCGCAAGCCGGTTCTTGGCAATGATTGCACGAAAGGGAAATGTAGTAGGTAAAAACATTTTGATCCCACACATCCTTTACCGTTTCAATCCACTCGCCGCCGCTGGCTTCGATGACCTTTCTCCAATTCACACCTAAGGGCAAATTATGCTTATCCTTACAGGCAATCATACATGCCTTACACCCAAGACAAATGGAAGTATCCATGAAAAAAGCTAAATTTTTCATTTATGTGCTCCTTAGGCCTTGCGAACTTCCACAAGGTTGGTGTGTTGTGGGTTTGCCTTGGCAATCATGGTAGGCCTGTAGAAGGTTAAGGTGTTTACACAGCCGCCAGTATCTACTCCTTGAGCATTGGGTTTATACCACGCCCCTTGTGGCATAGAAATAACGCCCGGCATAATGCGTGGTGTGACTTTTACATGAATTTCCACTTGGCCGCGGTCATTATAAACAAGAGCTTTATCCCCATGCTTAAGGTCGCGTTTTTGTGCATCTACGGGGTTCATCCACAGGGTTTGAGGCAAGACTTCCAAAAGCCAGTCGCAGGCCGCATAGGTGGAGTGGGTACGCCCTTTATAATGGTGCCCAATCATTTGCAGTGGATATTTTTCGCGGGTTTTGGTATCTTGAAAACCTTCATAGGTGGCCACATATTGTCCCACAGGATAAATGACTTCGCCAAGTAAATCGCCTTTGCCGCGTACCTTGGCCATGGTGGCCAGCGGCTCTGAATAGAGTTCAATTTTTCCCGAAGGGGTTTGTAAGGGATTTTCTGCGGGATTATCCCTAAAAGCTTGTGTTTTTATGGGCAGATCACGAGATTTTTCTTGACGCCACACATGCTTTTCTCGGGCTTCTTGGAGGGTAGGCGGCAAGGAAGGCATAAGCTTGCGGCAAATGGTTTGGTAATTATGCTCAAGCCAGCCCTCATGGTCTCGGCCTTCGGTGAATTGCGCTTCAATGCCAAATCTTTTGGCAAGATCTGTACAAACATCATAGAGGTTGCGCGATTCAAAATAGGGCTTGGCATTGCCGGAAAAGACATAGTAATCAATGTCAGAGCCGTAGGAAGCGCCGTAAATATCGGCATTTTCAAAATAGGCACAGGAAGGCAACACAATATCGGCAAATTGGGCACTAGCTGTGTTAAAAGCGTCCATGACTACAATCATTTCACATTTGCTTTCATCGGCCAGAATTTTTTTGGTATAGTTAATGTCGGCATTTTGGTTGATAAGGGCATTACCGGCATAGCTCCACACAAATTTCACATCGGAGGGGAAGACATCGGCGCCGGTGACGCCATCTTGTTCTGCGGTGAGGGTATGGCCGCGCTCAATGGCATGAAGCCATTGGAATATGGGGAATTGCGCCTTATTGGGATTGGTACCCATGGGCAGGCGCGGTACAGAAATGGGGAAGTAGGCATCTCTGTCACCATTATTGCCGCCGCGAATGCCCACATTGCCTGTAATTACAGCCAGTGAAGCCACAGCCATGGTGGTGAGCTCGCCGGCCACTTGGCGTTGCAAGCCCCAGCCTTGAGTTATATAGGCCGGTTTTGCTTGTCCAATTTCGCGCGCCAATTGTAAAATGCGCAAAGCAGGAATGCCAGTTATTTCTTCTGCCCATTGCGGCGTTTTGGCTATTTTGTCATAGCCTGTACCCAGAATATAATCAGAATACGAGGTGTTAGCCTCAGCGCTAAAGGGCATTTGACTGGCATCAAAGCCTTGTACATATTGCTGTACAAAGTCTTTATCCACCATATTTTCTTGTATAAGCACATAGGCGATGGCAGAGGCCAAAGCCGCATCGGTACCGGGGCGAATGGGTATCCATTCATCGGCCACCGTGACACAGGTTTCGCTAAAGCGCGGGTCAATAACAATGATTTTTGCGCCGGATTTTTTCTTGGCTTGCAAAAGCTCGTATTGTTGGCCGCCGCCGCTCATGCTGTTTTCCACCACATTTAAGCCAAAAAATACGGCAAGTTTGGTGTGCTGAATATCAGTGATGGCATTGCCGCTATAGCCGCCCATGCCGTACATAAAACGCATGGCATATTGGTTTTGCGCAGAGCTATAATCCCCTGTGGGGAAGGTATAGCCGCCCAGCATATTCATAAGGCGGAAAAAGGATTCGCGCCGTAAGAGGGCGCCGCTTTGTACACCGGAAGAGTAGTGAGAGTAAATGGAGGCATTGCCGTACTTTTCAATACATTCTTTGAGCTTGGCGGCAATGGTATCTAGGGCTTCATCCCAAGAGATTCGTTCAAATTTTCCTTCACCGCGTTTGCCCACTCTTTTGAGAGGGTATTTTAGGCGATGTTCTGAATAGGCATAGCGGCGTAAGGAGCGGCCACGCGGACAGGCGCGCACCTGAAAAACGCCCACATCCCAATTATCTTTTACCAGATTATCGGTTTCAATACGAATGACCATGTCATCCTTGGTATAGCATTTGAGCACACAAGCACTGCCGCAATTATTACTGCACACACAATAAAAGAATTTTTGCGGAATAGGTGCCAATGGTGGCTTAGCGTGAGCCATACCTGCCAATACATCGTTCACCGTTGTTCCAAAAGCACTCATGGCACAGCTTATTGTGGCCAGCTTTAAAAACTGTCGACGATTGGGTTTGCGCATAGTACCCCCTATCTGAGATATTGCTTCATGGGTAAAAAGGTTAGCTATCTTAAAAATAGTAAGCACTCATTGTGTAAAGTCAAATTTTTCTGGTGTTTATGAAATATCCTGTAATTGTATTTTTTTTGCCTAGTTTTTTACTGGTTTTTCACTTTACATACACAGCATGCTTTTTATGTAGCCATGCTGCGTATGGGATGGATTATACGCTTAGCCTCATGGCTATGTAATAAAAAATATGAGCAGGGCAGATATGAAAACAAATACAGTAGTCTTGGGGCTTGGCAATACACTTTATGGCGATGAAGGTATTGGTGTACGTGTGGCAGAATTTTTATATAGGTATTACGACTTTTATCCTGATGTGACTATTGTTAATGCAGGGACGCAAGGCGTGGCTTTGTGGGGGCGTATAGAAAAAGCAAAGCGTGTGCTTATTTTAGATGCGGTGGATTTTTCTCTGAGGCCGGGAACGGTGCTATGCAAAAAATCCCTTGATATAGCAAACTCTATGACCATGCAAAAGCGTGTTGTGCGCCAAGGCTCTTTTTTTGAGATACTAGCTTTAGCCTCCTTATGCGGCAAGAAAGCACAAGATATTTCTTTGGTGGCCATGCAGCCAGTGCAAAGTGCTTTAGGGGCGGCCATGTCTGATGCGGCCTGTTGTAGTGGTCTACCACTTATGGTGACTTTTGCCCTGCAGTGCATAAAAGCATGGGGTATTGTACCTTGTCTTGCCAATCTGGAAAGAGCGGAAAGGGAGGAGAAAGATTTGCATCAGCTTTGCAACATTATGTAGCTTTGCCTTGGTATAATTGTTCTTGCGAATTCTTCAAGATGCCTGTAAAAAATTTGCGTAGTAAAGCATACTTTATTGCTATTGGTACTATACCTAAACATAGGTAAATTTTTTATATAGGGAGGCTGTTTTGCCAGAAGATCGCGAAAATAAAATAAGTTGTAGTAACTTCACCAATGAAATGGAAGTGGCACTTGAGGTTATCACCGGTAAATGGAAATCCACCATTTTATGGAATTTACATTTGGCAGAGAAAATTCGTTTCAATGAGTTTTTTAAGATTATTCCGGGTATTACGCAAAAAATGCTTACACAGCAATTGCGCAAATTGGAAGAAAATAAATTGGTTAACCGTACTGTATATCCTTCAACACCGCCCACAGTGGAGTATTCATTAACACCGCTGGCGCAGGATGTGATCCCCATTTTAGAAAATTTAAATAAGTGGGGAAAAAAAGTTATTGAATCTTATCATCAATAGAATATCTTTTTCGCCTCTTTAAGTCACTGTTATACTACGACTTAGCAAGTTACCAAAAAGTTCCTACCCCACCTTTTAGTTTTTACCAAACAATAAAGTGCCTTCTTGTGCAATCTTTTTTCTGTGCTTATATAGCAGTCACGCAATATTGCGCAGATTTTTTTGAAAGGATGTACAATGAAAAGATTTACTATTCCCAGAGATGTGTATTTTGGTGAAAATGCTTTAGATCATTTGAAAAGCCTCACCGGCAAAAAAGCCATGTTGGTTATTGGTTCTGAAAGAATGATCCAAGATAAAACCACCGACCTTATTCAAGCAAATTTGAAAGAAGCTGGCATTGATAGCACCATTTTCTGTGGTATAGAAGCTGACCCAAGCGTAGCCACCGTTATGCGCGGTGTGGCTGCCATGAATGAATATCAGCCTGACATCATCATTGGTGTGGGCGGTGGTTCTCCCATCGATGCAGCTAAAGCCATGTGGATTTTCTATGAAAACCCTGAGTTCACTTTTGAAGAAGCTGCAAAGCCTTTCAACTTGCCTACACTTCGTAAAAAAGCTTACTTTGTGGCCATTACCACCACCAGTGGCACCGGCACAGAAGTAACCGCTTTCTCCATCATTACCGATGAAAAAACCGGCACGAAGTACCCCATTGCTGACTATAATATTACCCCAGACGTGGCCATTGTGGACACCAACTTGGTAAAGAGCATGTCTCCTGAGCTTGTGGCCAATACTGGTATGGACGCCATTACCCACTCTTTTGAAGCTTATGTTTCTGTGGTGGCTAATCCCATTACCGATTCTTTAGCCATGAAATCCATTGAAATGATTGTGGATAACATTGTAAGCTCTTACAAAGGTGAAGAAGAAGCCAGAAAAGAAATGCACATTGCTCAGTGCATGGCAGGTATGTCTTTTTCCAACGCCATCTTGGGTATTGTTCACTCCATGGCGCATAAGTCTGGTAAGATTTTCAATATTCCTCATGGCTGCGCCAATGCCATCTACTTGCCTTTTGCGGTAAAGTACAATGCTAAAGAAGCCGGTGAGCGTTATGCACAAATTGCACGTCACTTAGGTCTTGCTGGTAACAGCACAGAAGAACTTGTGGACGCGCTCATTGCCAAGCTTATTGAGCTGAAAGCACAAATGAATATGCCTAAAACCATGAAGGAATTCGGCGTTGACGAAGAAGCCTTCTTGGCACAACTAGACGACATGGCGGCAGCGGCTGTTGCAGATCCTTGCACCGGTACCAACCCCAGAAGCATTGATCCTGCAACCATGGCTAAACTTTTCAAGTGCGCTTATTATGGTGAACAAGTAGATTTTTAATCTGACATACCACGCTTAAGTGTTCTTTCCCCTCCATAGGTAACAATATGGAGGGGATTTTTTGTGGAAAAAAATCCACCAGCGAGGGCAGACCAAAGCTGATGGATTATTACTTTTATAGGGTAAGAGATTTTATTGAAAATCTATTTTTATAATACTGATTTCGCTGCGAGTGCCTATTCTATAAGGCATTTGCCAAGGGCCCACAATTTTCCAAAAGCCTACCCCCACGCCGGAGGTCACAATGGTGTGTAAATCCTCTATTTTTTTATAACCATAGGCATTGGGCAATCGCCATTTTAACAGCATATTGTAAGGGAAAAATTGCCCTGCATGGGTGTGGGCAGAAAGCTGTACATCTGCTTTAAGCTCAAGGCTTTCGGGTATACTTTGTGGATTGTGATCAACTACAATAATGGGATCTTTTTGCGTAAGGGCATTTTCTGCATACAGCTCTTGCAGGCTCTTTCTTTGACCTTGTGTATAGTCTCTTCGAACATCATCTCTGGCAATGAAGCGTATATTGCCCATGTTAAAGACGGCATCACGTACTATGTGTATATTCATATTTTCTAAATACTGAATATTTTCTTCCACATCATTACCATAGTATTCATGATTGCCCAAAATGGCGTAGGTGCCATAGGTGGAGCGCAATTGAGCAAATATGGGGGCATAATCGTCTTTAACCTTGGTATGACTATTTTGCAAAACATCGCCGCCAAAAATGATGATGTCCGGTTTCTGGCTGTTTATTTTTTCCACCATATCTATGAATAAATTCTTATTGGATGTGGTGGTAAGGTGCAAATCCGCCACAAAGGCTATTTTAATGCTTGGTATCTCAGATTTTTTGGCAAGGGTAATACGTGTGTGGCTTATTTCCGAATTTCTATAATTATAATAGCCAAGGCATCCCATACTGATAAGAAAGAGTGGGATAAGTATACATAAGGTCTTTTTATGTAGAGGGAATACGCAATAATGTATCAAGCAAAGAACAATACTTGCCATAAGAAGATAGTGTACAAAAAAGATATAATTGCCCAAAATAATGCCGTAAAGCTCATTTTCTATGATGAAATTTTTTCGTATTTTGGCAAGGGGATAAATGCAGAGCAGCATGACAATGCTGGAAAGAAGGAGTTTTAGCATAAACACATCTCATCTGTTGTTAAAAACAAATAGCATACAAAAAAAGCCCTAGGTTTTCACCTAAGGCTTTTTTTGTGGCGGGGCTGAAGAGATTCGAACTCCTGACCTACACGTTCGTAGCGTGGTGCTCTATCCAGCTGAGCTACAGCCCCGTCGACCAATGGGAAAGTACGGAAAAAACCGCTTATGGTCAAGCATTTTTTATTAAAATTATAATAAATATTTTTTATTAACAATATTAAGTTGTTACAATTTATTCAAGCTATTGCTTTTTAGGGGCTAAAATCTGCTGAGCCATGCGTTCTTGTTGTTCCTTATTGGAAAAGAGCTCTAGGGCACGACTGCGGGCGCTTTGTGCGAGGCGCTGTGCAATTTCAGGGAATTTAGCCAAGCGTTCCAAGGCTTCATACAGGCTATCTGTATCCTTTTGAGGAAAGATAAGAGCCGTTTTTTCATGTTCAAGCACTTCCAGATGGCTGGTAACATTGCTGGCCACCACAGGTACGCCAAAGAGCATGGCCTCCATAAGACTGGTGCTTATGCCTTTGGGATGTGCCTGTGTATCTTTACTGTTATCTACATAGATATGCACCTTGCGCAAGAGCTCCGGCATATGCTCATGGGGTATTTGTCCCATAAAGTTCACCTGTTTGCGCAGGCCAAGGCGCAAAGCCAGTAAGCGCATACGAGCAAGACATGAACCACTGCCCACAATGGAAAGTTCAAAGGGGATATTTGCTTTCTTAAGCTTTTGGCAAGCTTTAAGAAGGCCTAGTAGACCCTTTTGCGCTGTCATATGCCCGGCAGTAAGAATATGTATAAATCCATGGCGCATGGCTGGGGGCAGATCCATTTCTTCTGCATTGGGCCAAATGGCAGGGCTGTCGTATATACGAAGGATTTTTTCTTCGGGAAAGTTGGTGTCCAAGGCGCGGCAAGCCTGTAAGAGGGCGTCCTTGGTGAGCTCTGTATCGCAGCGCACAAAGGATGCGTGTTGGGCTTTAAGGGCCACAAACTTCATATCCTTTATATCCTTGCTGTGTAAGGTAAAGGAAAAAGGAATTTGGCGAATGCCTGCGGTGACCCAAGCGGCGGTGGCGGTGCTGTGGGCATCGATGGCGTGAATATGCTCGGCGTCATCATCTTTACACCATGCGGCCATATGTACCCCTTTGGCAAATTGGCAAAGGGTTCGCCAACGCTTGAGGGGATGAAGTTTTTGACTGTTGGGGATTTTTTTCCAATAGGAGCGCGGCAGCTTGGCATTATCATGTCTTTGAGCGAGCAAAGAAAGGAGAGAGCCAAGGGTGCTTAATTTACTTTGTCTTTTGGTAGGTACAGGCAAAGTGTAATCACCATTGACTATGGCAGAGACACTGGTTCCTTGTAAAGAATACAACCTGGTGAGCACTTGCGCTTCATACAAATTAAGCACGCTTTGTGTTTGGGCAGTGGCATAGCTTTGGGGGAAATCATCCACCACGCATACGCCATTGATACGCTTTTGCGCCGTATGCAATAAGGAGTTTTGTCCGCTGGCATCTGGTACAGGTGTTTTGCGCTGACAGACCAAGATACCGTCTTCTAAAGTATATACCGAATCGCAATAATCAGCCACGCCGGGGTCGTGGGTAACAATAACCATGGCAATGCGCCCTTCGTGGGCAAGGCTACAGAAGTTTTCCATAACCACTTTAGAGGTACGCGAATCAAGGGCGCCGGTGGGTTCGTCTGCCAAGAGAATTTTGGGACTGTTCACCATGGCTCTGGCAATGGCCACACGTTGCTGCTCACCACCGGAAAGCCTATTACTTCTATAGCTTATGCGATGAGAAAGACGCACTAGCTCCAGCGCACGTACTACGCGCTCCCAGCGTTCTTCTGGGGGGACGCTTTCATAAATAAGGGGGAATTCCACATTTTCAAACACGGTGGAGTGATCGAAAAGGTTGGAGCTTTGCATAACAAAGCCCATATTTCCGCGGCGAAAGGAAGCTGTTTCATCACGATTTAAGGTCAGTACATCGGTATCCAATACCTTAAGGGTGCCGCTATCGGGTGCGTGTAGCATGCCTAAGACGTGCAACATGGTGGACTTGCCGCAGCCAGATGGCCCCATGATGGCCACCATTTCTCCGGGAAGTACAGAAATATTTACACCGCGCAAAACAGGCGGAAAACCAGGATAACATTTATAGAGATTTTGTGCATCAATAACTGGTGTCATAGCAGACCTACTCAAAGCGTAATGCGGTAACAACGTCCATACGGCTGGCTTGCAGGGCAGGGTACAGGCCGCCACCTACGCCAATGACAGCAGAGAAAATAATGCTGCCTATGCTACTTAAGAGTAATAAGAAATAGGAAATGGAGCTTCCCAATAAGTAGCCCCCAATTTCACAAGACAGGGTGCCAAGTATAATACCTACCACGCCACCGGCCACAGATTTACATAAAGCTTCGGCCAAAAATTGCGCCAAAATATCTTTATCTGAGCCACCCATGGCTTTTTTAAGGCCCACCTCGCGAGTACGTGCGCGTACAGCGGCAAAGGTACCGTACCAAATGCCAAAGCCTCCCAACATAAGGGATGCTGCAATGCCAAGCCATAGCAAGGCTTCTACAAAGACAAAGGTATTTTGAATACGTGTCAGCTGCTCGTCGCGAGTGCGGATAAGAACATGCGGAGCATCTTGATTTTGATTGATGATGGCAGGTATTTTGTCAACAATTTTACTAACATCTTCCCAGCCAATGGCACGAAAATGTAAATGACCAATTTTGCCGCCGCCCCATTGTCTATCTTGCATGGTAGTGTAGGGTAAAAAACCATTGCGGATTTTTGTCCCTATCATAATGCCGCCCACAACGCCCACCACTTCAAAAAGGTCGTTTTTAAGGTTGAGCATTTTACCAAGTGAAGCTTGTGGAGAGCCAAAAAGCTGCGTTGCCAGTTCCCAGCCAAGCACACAAACGCGCCTACGCTTTTCTATATCTGCTGCATTGAGTAAACGCCCGGCCACAACATTGCCGGCATAGGTATCCCAATAATAACTATCGACACCATAAAAGGCCGTGCTAATGGTGGTATCTGCTTGACGAAAAGAAAATCCTTCCACATTGCCAAGGGTCGCGCTTACTGTAGCAACACCGGGGACTTTGCGTAAATCTTCAATGGTCTTGGGATAAAATTCTCTTTTGGGCTGGCCTATGTAGGAGCTATCATCCATGCTAACTTGAACAATATTCACCCCGCCCATAAGCACCATATCTTGACCAATATTGTAACGAATTTCTTGCCCAAGAACGGCTAAGGCAATAAAGGCCGTAATACCAAGAGCGATGGAAAAAATAACTCCAAAGCCTCGTTGGCGTATAACTTGTCGAACGCTGACACGTATAAGATCTGCACGTGAAATCATAAAAAACCTTATTTATATTTTTCCATACGGTGCACTATGCCACCTTTTTTAACATAATAACGAATACCGTGCCAGTCAATGTGCCAAGCGCTAAGGGTGCGTAAATATACCTTTAAAAACATGGCACAGCTTAGATAAAAGGCTTTTAACCATTTTAATGCCGGGGCTTTGCGCGTACTGCATTCACGCCATCCAAGCACAATGGAGCTTACAATAGCAAGGTGCGCCGCCGCAAAAAAGACTGCCCAGCCTGCATGTAGGGGCAGTATGTCGAGCATGCCTGCCACAAGACAGAGGCAAGAAATAAGCACAGGTAAGGTCATAAGACAAGCGAAAATCCCCAATAAAAACCATTGCGGCATAACGCAAAATTTTAAGAAAAGCACTTGTCTTTCCATCCACGCTTGCCACACAGGTAGGGGGTGATTTTTGCAATGGGTTTCCAAAATGGCGTGAGGGCATAATTGTACATGCAAACGCTTTTTGAGAAGCAAAGAGGCCAAGGAGCAATCGT
>CAYJAL010000006.1:26532-32691 GCA_964367875.1 uncultured Desulfovibrionaceae bacterium
CGTCCACCACATTGTTTTTCCAAAAATCAGCTAGCTGATATTTCTCAAAAACAGGACGCGCCATGGCCATGGCACCGCCCCAAGGCTGAGTAAAGAGCGCTACCGCTTGTAAAAAGCGCATGAGCAATACTGAAATTTCATAAGCAAGTCCAATAGTGCGATTATCTCTTGCCAGTACCTGATGATAGCTGGTGGTAAAGCCAGCTTCACGACTGATAATGGGGCCTACAAGCTCACTTACAAAATTACTTCTAGCCTCATGGGTGCTATCACAAAAAACGTATATATTGGCTCTTGTGTTGATATGCTCTAAGGCTTTGAGGGTATTGTGGTTTTTTTGCCCGCATAGGGTGGCTTCACCTGCCACCACAATTTCAAGTTGGGGATAGCTTTTTTGCAAATCCATGGCCAAGGCGTAAGCAGGGTCTTCTTGGTTGGCTGTTACTATGACAGGGATAATAGGCGCATAATCTTGCTCTAAAAGGCTTGTTAAGGCCCTGTGCATAAGGGGATTATTGCCTGCAGCCGGAATAATCATGCCTACGGTGGGTAAGGTTTCGGGCAGTATGGTGGCTGCAGAGGAAGGCACTTTTTGTAAAATTATGGAACGAGCACCGCGCCATAAACCGTAGAGTAGAAGACATTGAAGTGTAGCAGCAAGTATCCAGATAAGCATATTTCCTTCCTAAAAGGGGCGGCACGTGGGGCCATTAAGAACAGCATTTTGTTCTCTTTTTCCCTTAAGTTTAACGGTGAAACCATTTTTTGTCTTTACTTTACCTTCAATGCCAGTGGCGCTGGTAAAGTTTCCTTTAAAGGCATGGCCTGAGCTATGTTTGAGGCGAAAAATGCCTTGTATATCCTTACTTCCTTGAAAGTGGTATACATCTTCTTTTCCATCTTTGAGAGTGAGGATAAGCACACCATGCACCTTGCCGCTTTCATCTATACAGGCGCCAGCTCTGTATTTTGATGAATACAAAGCGCCTGTCCAAAGCTCGCCGCGAGTTTGGGTGCTAGGTTCTTCCTGAGAGGGGGGAGAAGCAGGGGGGGGATTTTGCTGTACCTCAGCTCGCACGGTATCTACCACAGCGCCAAAGCTTAAGGTGCTTACCATAAGCCCGCTAAGTATATATTTTGTAATGATCATAATTCTATTATAAGTTATTGTTTAAAAGAGGTAGATTGATTTTATTTAAATGATTACTTTAACGTATTGTGTACAGGCTTAGCTTATACCATTCACTCGTTGTATAATCAACTAAACTTTAGGCTGCCAACGCGCTTCTTATGTGCACAATACAATAGTCAGTACAATGACCAGTAGGTATTTTAAATGATACCGCTTTAAGAGGGGAGTTTTGCCTATAATACATAAGCCCCTATATCTACTATAGGTATAGGGGCTTATGTATTATAGGTTTATAGCTTTATCTTCGGCATTTAAGGCATCATCCTCACGCCCCAGAGCGCGTAAACTTTGAGCCAAAATACGCCATGCAGCTTGATATTCTGGGCGTAAGCCCACACTTTTGCGAGCCAGCATTTCTGCCATGGAAGGGTCTTCGCCACCTTGTAAGTATATGGTAGCGAGCATGCATAATGCCACAGCATCTTGGGCATTATGTAAGAGGCATTCATGTAAGAGCTCACGAGCTTCAGCGTGTTTTTCTTGCGCCAAGGCTATTCTTGCAAGGTGTCTATAGGCAGTACCGGCATTGCCAGATTTGCCAGATTTGCCAGATTTGGCGGACGTGGCGCTGCCTTGTGAAGGTGATTTTTTTGTGGCTTCTTTACTGTGCGCACTATTTTCTAGGCTAATACCTTGCGTGTAATATTGTCTGGCTTGCCCCAGCTTACCCCCTTGTTCGGCAAGTTGGCCCAAGCGAATATGGGCAAAATAATGCTCTTTATCCACTTCTATGCACTCTTTAAAATGCTTAGTGGCAGCGCGGCTCTCGCCCAATTGTTGGCATACGGTACCCATATTATATAAGGTAGAGGCTAGCTCACTTTGTGCATCTTGTGGAAACCATACAGGTGGCGTGTTTTGTTTACTTGTTTTTTTCCAAAGCTTAATGGCTTCTTTAAAATGCCCGCGAGCTTCGCTAAAGCGTGATAAAGCCGCCATACATACCCCAAGGGAATTCCAAGCCATGGCATTGCAAGCATCAGCCAAAATAGCTTGTTTATATTCTTCCACAGCGCCAAAGACATCGCCTTTACTGTATTTTTGATCAGCACTAATATTAAGAGCCAGCGAGCCCATGGAGCCTACCTTAGGCTTAGGCAGCAGTTGGGCTAAATCTAAAGCTTTATGGCAATGCTCTAATATATCACCTTTATGTGCTTGGAGACAGGGATAGCTGGAAAGACCTATTGCCAAAGAGAGGCCTTGTTCATGTGCTTTTTGACAAAAATCTTTGTAAAAATTTTCCAGCTGCGCACTTTGCTGTGCGGGATGGTAAAAAATAAGGCTGGTTTCCCCGTAGCGGCCACTTAGGGTGGGGGAGAGAGGGTATTTTTGCCCTTCCCCAGTAAAAGGTATAGTGTCGGCAGTGGGGGAGTGTTGTAACTCTGTATACATATTAAGCAAGTTTTGCATAATGTCTTGCGCTTCAGTAGATGAGTTTTCCCCTTGCGCTTCGTCAAGGCGTACTAAGGCTAGGCTGAATGTGTTTTGTTCTTGATAATGTTCATGCAGGGTACGCAAAAAATCGCCGTGTGAAAGTAAGGTATTTTCACAAGAAGTGGCAGGCATGTGTAGGCTTTCCATTTGCTCATGACTTGTGGCAAGCTTTTGCTCTGTAAGACGCAAACTGTTCCCTTTTTCTACTGTCCAAGCCGGATCATTACAATGTAGGACTTCCGCCATGGCGTGATTGCTACGAACCTCTACAAGCACCACATGTGCCTTATGCTGCCATGTTCCCTTTTTTTGACCCCATACAGAAAAATGTTGCCCTTCTTTGGCGCCGGATAAACGACCAATATTGGCAATGATTTGTCCTAAGGGTAAGACCTCTTGCACAATACCTGCGTGGGCTAGAACTCTGGCATAAGCCAGATAACGGCTTTGTATTTGATTTTTCTCGTCTTTAGGGAGGTAGCGACTACGTTCAAAGGCCATGTGCGCTGCATGTCTTGCTTTTTGTAACATATAATGCACTTGTTCGGACATTTCGAGGGAAAGTCTGGCATTTTCCATATCTTGTGGATAAAGGGCAAAGCCGGCCACAGAGCGTAGGCGTATTTGTCTTTTGGAGGCAGCATGTACGAGGGTTACAGCATCTACGCGCGCCATAATTTCTTCGGCAAATTTACTGCAGGAAGTACGGGTGGCTGTGGGCAAAAGTAGTGTGCACTCATTTTCACCGCTGCGTGCTGCTAAAACCTCTTGCGGAAGGCCTTGTAATAAGGCTTTTGCCCATTGTGCAAGGGCGTTATGAGCAAAGGTATGTCCAAATTCTGAAGCTAAAGAATCAAGAGCAGGGCAGCGCAATACCAAAAGTCCCATACAGGCTTTGTGGAGAGGCATTTCTTGCTCGTCACCAATGCCGCCTTGCAAGTAACTGGCATGATGCTCCACACGCTCTAAAAGGCGTGGCATGCGCGCAAAACCGGTGAGCTCGTCAATGCGGCTTTGCTTGACGCATAAAAGATGCTCCATACAAAAGGCCATAAGAGCTTCTAAGGAAGGAAGTAAACGCTTCACAGTACGTGTATCTGCGCCACGTGCCATAAATATTCCCAAAGGCTTTTGATGATGCCATAGAGGCAATAAGAGGGTGCGCTCGCGAGAAATCCATTGTGGACTTTGCGGAGTGTCCTCAGCGGTTGGGAAATATAAGCTATGGGAAGTAAAGGGTAAAATGGAACGGAGAGCTTCGGCTAAATGGCCTTCTAATTCCATAAGATCTGCGCGTTGTAATTGTACTGTATAAAGAGTTTTCATGGCAGTTATGTAGCATTATGCTTAGAAAAAGTCTAGAAAATCCCCACCTTCTTTATGTACATAAAAAAAACAGAGAAAGCTTAAAGCGCTTTCTCTGTAGATAATGTGTATGTTTTAATTTAGATGAATGCTGTTTTAGTCTTTGGGGCGTGATTGTACAAAGAGAACATTTCTCTTTATTTGACGAATCACTTCATCCCTATGCACTTTTGGGAAAAGAACTATGGTGCCTGAATGGACATAGTGCGGGGGGAAGTCATTGAGGGTTAGGGCGTAAACATCTGAAATTTCTTTTGATGTTAAATCAAGTTCAGATGCGTCGAGCATCTTTTTTAATTCTCGGCGCACGGTAACTTCATTGCGATTATATACTGCGTCTAAATCTAAACCTTCAATAGGGCAGCGAGAACTTATTTTTGCCATGGGGAGGCTCCTTCGTAAAATGCTAATAACGTACTCTATAAATCCTTAATACCGTAAAAGACAAAGAAAAAAAAGTATTTTTTTTAGAGTGCAGGCGTAGTCGGCACTGTCCAAAAATCAAGAGTAGGCGCCATTTACTTGCGCCGTTAAGCGATTGATTTTTGTGTCTTTCCGCTTGTCAGCTAGCTGACAATAGCGGCGCAAACACCGCGCAGTGGCTTTGTTGTTAATTGAGAAAGTATTTTTTCCCATGGCAATGTGTTTGAATTTGTTTACCATTATTATTGACCAGAGGGACAATATATGTTTTCTTAATAGTAAGGAGATTTCTTTCCTAAGAATTTGTATCTTAGGGCTTGGCTTTTACGGGACTTTGTGCTAAAGATAACAAAGTCCAGTGGCTCACATTGGGCTGTATTGCTTGGAATTGGTTTATTGGTTTTATACTTTTTCATGTCAACAACTTACGTTAGGAGTTTCTCATGAGTGCACTTGTTATAGGACATATGAATCCCGATACCGATAGCATCATTTCTGCCATCGCCGTGGCTGATCTTTATACCAAACGTGGTATGCAAGCCAAAGCAGTAGCACAAGGTGCTCCCACCCCTGAAACAAATTTTGTTCTGGAAAAATTTGGTTTGAGCGCCCCTGCTGTGGTGGAAGATGTGGCAGGCCAAAAAGTGGTATTGGTGGATTTCTCTGACCTAGCTCAAGGACCCAAAGGCATGGATAGTGCCGAAGTTGTGGGTATTGTGGATCACCATAAATTGGGCGATGTGACAACATCTAATCCTTTAGAAATTTGGACATGGCCTGTGGGCTGCACCGGTACTGTTATTAAGAGCATGTACGATTTTTACGGTGTTGAACTTCCAAAAGGTATTGCCGGCGGCTTGTTATGCGCCATTTTGTCCGATACTGTTATGTTCAAATCTCCCACCTGTACCGACGCCGATAAAAAAGCTGTAGATGCACTTGCCAAGCAATGTGGCGTGGCCGATGTTATGGCTCTTGGTATGGAAATGTTCACAGTAAAAAGCGCTGTAGATGGCGCCAGTATGGAAGAGCTTGTATTCCGCGACTACAAAGATTTCGATATGAATGGCTGCAAAGTGGGCATTGGTCAGCTTGAAGTTGTGGATCTGAGCATTTTAGATAAGGTTAAAGCCGGTCTTTTAGAAGAAATTACACGCGTGAAGGGCGAAGGCCGTCATTCTGTATTTTTACTTCTTACCGATATTATGAAAGAAGGATCTGAAATGCTTATCGTTTCTGATGATGCTTCTGTAGTAGAAAAAGCTTTTGGCGTAAAACCTGAAGGCACCTCTGTATGGCTTGACGGTGTTATGAGCCGTAAAAAACAAGTAGTGCCTAACTTTGAAAAAGCTTTTAAATAAGCACATCTATAAATGAATATAAGGGCTTGGCTGTTATGGCTAAGCCGTTTTTTGTTGATAATTTATATAGGCATAAGTAACAGATTGCTAATATTTTTACTGGTGGGAAGCCTTATATCAGTATGAGAAAGTTTTGTCATACTGATATAGTTGTAAAATTAGCTGTGCAGAAAATTAAATAAGGCAGATCCTATGTGTACAACAGGAAATAATATGTAAATTTTTCTCTTGTCTAAGTAGCCAATTTTACAAATTAAAAAAAATAAATGGGCTTGTGTTTCACTTCGATGACAAAAATGTGAAAAAAAGCCTTGACTCTTATGCCTCAATACCATAAAACCTCTCTTGCGCTGAGTGGCGTAACACACTCCCCGGTGGCTC
>CAYJAL010000007.1:0-31949 GCA_964367875.1 uncultured Desulfovibrionaceae bacterium
CCTCTCAACATATAGCTTTGCTATCGTGTAAGGGGTCATTCCTGCCTAGACGCTTATTTTATAGTGGGAAGATGAATATATGCGCTTTATAAGAACCATTAAGAGATGTGAAAATTTTTGCTGACAAAATATTGCTGATAAATTTTGAGGACAAGTTATTTTAATGACAACTAAATGCGAGCATAAATACAGGGCTTTGCGCGGATGTTATGGAGGAGATGGGTAGAAGATGAGGCTGAGCCCTGTTTTTATGAGAGTTTTATTGGTATGCAAACGCAGACGGTTATATCTTGAAAGCTTCGTCACCCAAATGACAAATCTTGCAATTAAAAATCTACACAAGGTGAAAATTCAAATGACTCTACTCTTCCGAAACTAGACTGAGCGTATCGCTACGTTAAAAGTAGTTTTTTCACCATGTGAGATTTTCGATGTATCATCAAACTCACGGCATGAAAATATAAGCCTAGTAAGCCACTGCTCTCCAATTTTTTTATGAACCACCATAGCAACTACTGCTGCTTGCGCCATATCAACTGTTATCTCAAAAGATTTTTCATTATCGCCAATAACGACAATTCCTTCTGTCATTCCCAAAGCATCACTAGCAGATACAAGAAAAGAAATAGGTTTACTATGATTCACTTCTCTCGCCAAAGAATATTTTTCAAATTCAAAACCACCATTATGTGTGGCATAAAAGAGGCTTTCTTGATCAAAGGCGTCAGGGTGCAACGTTATATGAAATAGCCGTATTGCTGAGGGCGGTAATAAATCAAAATCGAAAGTATATGTAAAATTACACTCTGGCTTAAGTTTTGAAACACTTATTCTCTTATGCAGAGGGCAATAAAAATCTTGGACTTGCGCCTCAACTGAGATTTCTGTCTCGCTCTCTTTCCATATAGGCTGAACTAAGCATAAATCTGCCCTTTTTCGTTCACCTGGTGCCTCCATAACGACATGTCCTGTAAAAAAGTCAGCTGCATAATTAATGTCTTCAAAAAAACCATGAGGTAAAGTCACAAATTGTGCTTGCTTCTCTTCAATGAAGGACAGTGATTGCACAGCTATTCCTTTATAAGTGTTAACAGTAGCTCGACAGAAAGGCGTGGTAAGCTCAATAGACTTAATACCGTTTACGTCTTTTTTTGAACAAGTAGTGTTTTCCTGCGTAGGTTTAGCTTCTTGTCCAAGCCATTGCTTTTCAACTTTTAAAAGTCTTTCTTGATACTCTATCCATCTTTTTTGAGTTATATGAGTACGAAAATCACTTGACCACAAGTAGCAAAGCTCTTTCCAAGATGCTAAATTTTGAATATTATTTTTTTTCAAATGTGAATATAATCTATGACATCTTGTATTTATAAAAAAATCAGCTCTTCCTGTCACAGCCCAGCGTAATAAGTTGTACTTCGGTTGCTTCTTCACCAAAATAGGATGCTGTGACGACTCTAGAGACACATATTTATCATGTTGAGGAGGTACAAGTTCAACAATTTTTTCTGGCAATACATACTGCCAGTATTGAGATTTTTTCAGAGCTATAAGCATCTCAGCTAAGCGCTTCCATTCGTTTTCTTGTACAACAGCTTCAGTTGTAAATCGACCTGGCCTAAAATCAAACACCTCGGCATCATTGCCATATATACAGAGCACGCGCCCATCCCCTTGAGAATGCCGCTCCATCATTTTTAAAAATTCAGCGCCCTCTATATCCCCATGCACATAACGTTGCACCTGCTGAAAGATGACAGATTGATTCCATAGTAAATGTAGTTCGCGCCCTCGAGCATCTCGCACGCACTGAGGCTGATAACGCGTTTCTGAGCCCCAATCCTTATGAGAAAGAGACGGGTTGTCCCATTCCATAATAATGCCAGTATATCCTGCATCAAGATAATGCTCTAATACACCATGAGAATAGGCCTGTTCATTTATGAGAGCTAAAATCGGCCTATGCCCTAAAAGCTGCTCGTATATTTCTTGACCAATACGTTGGTTTGCTGCATTCACTTTTGCAGGAACCAATGGGCCAATCATTTGGCTATAGCCTGAACCGATGAAACTTACCTTCCTCTTTGCCATAAGCTCTTTTAATTGCTCAATCCAATGTGGGCGTAGCACGGCAATTTGCTCTAATGTCCAGCCTGTGACTTCAATACCAATAGGGATGTCATGCTTTGATGCTAGCTCAAGCATAGGGAAGTAGCATTTATCAATGACCTTGCCTCTAGTTTCTTCTTCAATAGAAGAAAAAGCTAGATTGCAATGGAAGAAAAGGAAGGCGTGGTTCGCATTCATTAACGGTTACTTCTTATGTTATTTTTATATGCTTTAGAGCTTGTGTGATTTTTGCTTGCGCATCAACTCTATTTTCACCCACCGACATGATTACACCGGCGCGCCCTGGGTGCGAATGCACAGGCTCAACCACATCTCCTACATTAACGCGCATTTCTAGGTAGTGTATCCCATCCATGGCCATTGCCTCTTCTACACCTTTAATGGCAGTTACCTTGCCAACTTTGGGGAAAAAGTAGCGCTGACAAACACCTTTTTGATATTTTGGGATTAATTCTTCTGGACTTACTTCTTCACCAAGGGCAAGGCGCATGGATGCACCAAGTAAATCAATACCTGTATTCCAAGGTATTTCGTGGGTGACAAAATAACCACCGGAATGCCTTGCAGCCAGCTCAATAACATATGGTTTTTCATTATGCCAAACCATATCGCCTTTAACTGGGCCATGTTTTATGCCAAGAGCTATGGCAGCCTTACCTGTTAGCTCTTTTAAAGCATTTTGCGCATGCACGGGTAAAATTGAGGGCATGTCACCACCATTTTCTATAATATGCGGTGCAAAACGTTCTAGATATTCATAATTCCTATCTGCAAAGCCAGGAATACAGGCTGTTTTATTTATAATTAATCCTTCTGTGCTAACTTGCGGACCGCTAAGATACTGCTCTACCATAACTCTGCCGCTGGCAGATTCATTTTTTGATAATTCAAAAGCCCAGTCAATATCAATATCATCAGTTAAGCGCAAAACACCACGCGCACCGCGGCTGTCCACTGGTTTTATTACTAGTGGCAAACTAAATTCTTGTGCGGCATTGCATACATCTTGAACGTCTCGCACCGCAGCATACTTTGGTATCGGGATGCCGCAAGCCTTAAACCTGCCCTTCATGGCAAGTTTATCGGTGGCAAGATGGGCAGTTTCTTCACTAATGCTTGTTAAGCCCAAGGCCTTACCTACTGCTGCCACAGTTTGGGGGGCATCCACAGCAACGCATAGTACACCATGTGCTTTATTACCTTTTGCTTGCCAGTCTAATAAACCTTGAACCGTTTGCTCTGGAGTATAAGCGCAAAGCGGCAAGAACTCATCAGCTATACTTGCTCCAGCAGCTTCTACATTACGATCAGTAGCAACAACATGAAAACCAAGTTTTTTTGCATGATTAATGGCGTGGGAGCATTCTCCGCCAGCGCCAATTAGGATAAGAGTTTTTTTAGGCATTATCTTGCCCATTATACATTGCATCAAGCTTTTCCCCACCAAGTAACATAGGAATTATATCTGCTTTAGGGTCTATTTGGCAATGCAACACTAATGGACCTCTTTGCTTTATAATATTATGAAACTGCTTTAAGTCTTCTGCAGCTTTAACACGGTAAGCTGGTATATTATAAGCTTTAGCTATATCTATAAAACTTGGATTATTAATGAAATTTGTTGTTGGATCGCTATTCCAAGTTAAATTCTGAAATTGTGAAACCAGTGCCATACGATTATTATCCATTACAATAATTTTTACATTTAAGTTGTTGTCGGTGATTGTTTGTAGCTCTTGTATATTCATTTGTAGTGAAGCATCACCCACAAAACACAAACTTAATCTTTCAGGATAAGCAAAAGCAGCACCAATGGCAGAAGGTAAATCATACCCCATAGTACCGTGCCCCCCTGAAGTAAGCAGAATACGTTTAGGAAAGTCAAAACTAAAATGGCGCGCTGTCCAATGCTGATGAGAACCAACGCCTGTGGTTACAATAACCTCTTCTTCTTTAGTAATAAAGTCTATTGCCTCCACAATTTCTTGTGCAGTTTTGTAGGTAGGTGAGGAATGAACCTGCGTTTTTCTATTACTAATATCATTAATCCAAGTTGAACGATTTTTTAATGTTTCACTATCGGGACTCTTTAAGTGAACCTTAAAAAAATCAAGAATATTAGCACAGTCAGCGTGAATTGCTACATCTTGTCGTACCCTTGAGTAATTTAATTCATCAATGTCTTGATCTATGCGAATAATTTTTGCATTACGAGCAAAATCTTCTGTGCAAGATCCAGTTTGCCGAACATCAAGCCTTGAACCAATAACAAGAATGCAATCTGATTCTTGCAATACTTGTCCAGCTATTTGCGTGCCAGTGTGCCCTACAAAACCAACGTGTAAGTCTCCAGACATGACACCTAAACCTAACAAGGTTGAAACAACAGGTATTTGATGCTTGAGTGCAATTGCTCTTAAAATCTCAACTGCACCAGCCTGTATAACCCCTTGACCAGCCAATATAGCAGGACGATTGGAAGACTTTAGGTACTCCATGGCAATATCAAGCTCTTTAGTTGGTATACTTACATCTTGTGCTGAAAGAATATCAGTTGCACCTGGATCAAACTCAGAACGCTGTACATCCATGGGTAAATCTATAACTACAGGGCCACGGCGTCCTTCTGTAGTAAGATTATAAGCCTCTTGCATAATACTAGGAAGCAATGATGCATCATGAACTTGATAAACTTTCTTACAAATAGAAGCTACTAATGCAGGCGTGTCTACTTGTTGAAAACCAAGCTGACGAACCTTTCTACCAGAATTTAAATCTGCTGTACCTACCTGTCCTGTTAAAACTATAAGCGGCGTTGAGTCGTAGTAAGCGTCTGCAATAGTAGACATGACATTAGTTACACCAGGCCCAGAAGTTACCATAACTACTTGAGGTTTTTGCTCTAAACGGGAATGAGCAAGAGCTGCATATCCTGCACCTTGCTCATGTCGAGTTACTATAGGTTTAATCTCTTTTTTTAAGAGTTCGTCATAAAGTGGTGCAATAGTGCCACCAGGAAAAGTGTAAAACGAACATTTTTTAGAACAAAGAAAATCTACTATATATTCAGATCCAAGCATAAAAAAGACTCCTTAAAAAAACTACTGGAAGTTAGCCCATATAAAGGCCACCATTAAAATTAATTGTTTGACCTGTCGCATAATCCATTTGTCCAGAGCATAATAAAAGAACAAGGTTTGCAATTTCTCCTGTTGTCCCTATACGTCCAAGCGGAATACTTCGCATTTTTTCTTTTCCTGCTTCAGAATTCATTTCTTCTGTAATCATTTCTGTAGCAATAAGCCCTGGAGATATGACATGTGTGATAATATTATCATTTGCACCAATACGGGCTAGTGATTTGGTAAGACAAATTAGCCCAGCCTTACTCGCTGCATAGTGCGGAGCAAGTGGGCCGCCTAATTGTCCCCCTATAGATGCTATGTTGATTATATGCCCACCACCTTGCTTACGCATTTGAGGGATAATTTTTTGTGACAGTAAAAAGGGCGCGCGCAAATTAACATTAAAAGTATAGTTCCATTCTTCTATGGAAATATCTTCAAAAGAGTGTTGGTGTAAAAAACCAGCATTATTTACTAAAACATCTATTTTTGTTAAATGTTTGTTTGCATATTGAATTATGTTTCCTATATCTTTTTCAGATGAAATATCGCATTGCATAGTAAAAATATTTACGTTTGCTAGCTCTAATATTTCAGTAAAATCATTCATATCAATTGATCTTGAATTACTTATTAACAGTAAGTCATAACCATTTTTTGCTGCAGTTAGAGCAATATCTTTTCCAATTCCAGCGCTTGCACCTGTTATTAGCATAGTTTTATTTTTTTTCATCGCTTTCTCGTATGAAACGTATTAAACGGTATCAAAGCAAAAATAATTTTTACATATAATTTTATTTTCTGAGCACTATTTGCTTAGCAATTCTTTCAGCACTTTTTCCGTCACTCTTAAGTTCATTAAAATTTACCTCTGAACATAAGGACACCAATTTTTCGCTAAGGCTCTTTAGCGAAAAATTCCAACTTCTTCCTACATTTGCCATTTCAAATATACTAGCATGATCTTTATAGTCTTGTGTTGGGCAAAGGTATAATGCTGGTTTTTGACATGCTGCAAGTTCATAAGCACTTACACAAAAAACTGTCATGGCCATATCGCACCAATCATAAACATCAGTCATATTTTGGGGAGCATCAAAGACTTTTCTAACTTGCGGTAGGGATGCGCAAAAGTCTAAATGTTTTTGTCTTACCCTAAAGCCTGGCCCAATTACGATACCTAGGTCAAAATTATTTTTCTGGCATATTTCTGATACTAGTGGTGCATATTGGATAGTATAACCCCAAGGATCACTACCGCCCATAGTCATTAAAAGTCGCCTGGGAGTCCTAGGAGGACACGGCATACAAGGTACAAAACTATCACCAAGCAGCATCCATTCAAGCCCAATAAATTTTTCACCTTGAAACTTTGACCAATCAAATGCCATTACAGCAGGAGTTGGAGGTAGAAAAACCATATCTGCGGCATAGACTTGTGGTTCAATATTATCTATTACTACAATGCGCTTTACATAGTTTTTAATGTTTTTTACTACTTCTAAGCTATAAGCAGGTTTTGCATCTAGTACCAAAACATCAGGATGGGCGGTTTTAATATACTCTAAAAATTCTTCATTTGTATTTTCAGTTAATATACTTGCAGAAAAACCACGACCATGTATGCGTGAAAGCCCACCATCACTGCCAAGAACAAAATGCACCACAGCATCTTGTTCTTTTAATGCTAAGGCTAAAGAAAGACAACGACTAAGGTGCCCATAGCCAACATTGTGCCCAGCATTACAGCGTATGACAATTTGTTTTAGCATCTTTATCGAACAGCTATAGTATCGTAAAGTGTCAATATATTTTCTTTTGGCATGTTATATTCTTGAACTGCAGTATAAATAGATTTTGTTCCGCCATAGGAAGAAACAATTAGTAAGGTATTTTTTAAGTTTACTTGGTTCAAAATACTTGGTGGATATATGGCTATGCCGCGCCAAGATAAACCTTGCTTTAGGCTATCGCTATCAACTAAAACAAATTTTTTCCGGCGTGTGTGTGAAAAAAGTGTTGTGAGTTGATATAATGCTTCTGTATGCATACCAGCACCCCAAACAATAATGTGCTCATGATTATTGTGCTGCAAAAAAGAATCAATACGCTTTTCTACAGCAAGAGCTGCTTGCGCGCTACCTGACACAATTTGCAAAGCATATTTTTTATCATTATAATCTGGCATGTAATTTTCTTCAGTTTCAGATTTTTCCGCAATAATTCTATATCCATTATACCCGGCTACATCTAAAGATTTACAGATACGCCAACCAGTTTTATGCAATAGTAAGTTTAGAGTATTTTTACTAAAATGCGTAAGATGCTGCGGGGTATATAAATTTACAATATCATTATTAGTGCCATTTTCTATAATAGGAATTTCAATAACTAAGCGCGTTTTTTCTGATGAAATAGCATACAAGTGAGTTAATATGTCTTGTGGATTTGCAAGATGCTCTAAAAGGTGAAACATTGTAATAACATCCATCTTGTCCGGTATAGAAAAATTTTCTAAAGCAGAATGTATTAACGTCATCTCAGGATGTGCTTTTACGCCTCGAGCTATGGCCGGACCATCAATATCTACGCCATATTTAAAAATATTATTAGGAAGAAGACCTAAGAAGTAGCCATCATAACAACCTATATCAAGAACTTTATTCCCTGATTCTAATAAACCTTCAGCTTCCATCCATCTGTATGTTTCTATATGGGCTTCAGCACTTGAACCATAAGATTGGCCAGCTTCACGAAATAATTTTTCAAATCCCCAAGTCGTATATACAGGATTCATACAGACACAAAGGCACTCGTGACACTGTACAGTGTTTATATCAACACGCTTAGGGTCAATTGACGAATCTGAAAAAAAATGAAAGTTTGCATAGGAAAAAAGTGGAGTAAAATCTTTGCCTCCACATATGGGACATATTCTATCTTGTACTAAAGCTTTATGTGTTGAATTTCCATTAAAGCTATCTGGTTTATTAAATTGAATCACTGCATATGCTCCTAAATTTATTTTTCATCACCAACAAAACTAGCACGAATTTCGCGAAATGGACGTAAGCCATCAGTGGGGTCTGCGCGCCACAGGCGCTCTGCCTCCTCACGCTTAGTAGCTGTTTTTACAGCACTTCCAATGGCAAGAGAGCCTTCTTTTACAGCTACAATTACTTTTTGCATAGATTCTGGCAGCCAGCAATGCCCGCTTGCGTATTCTGCCCCCTGGCCTTCTATATCAAGATGAAATTCGATAACAGAAGCTTGCTGACCAAAAACAGCTTGATAAATAACTGCAGGGTTTACGGAATGGTCAGACCAACCAACGGGCACGTTACAAGCTTCTCGTAACGTATTTATGCAAGCTAGGTTTGCTTCTTCTGGTAAGGTTGGGTAGTTTGAAACGCAATGCAGTAGAGTAATATCTTTGCAGTTATTATCTTGTAAAACCTTAACAGATTGCTTGCACTCGTCGATATTTGCCATGCCAGTAGAAAGAATTACTGGTTTCTTTGTTTGTGCACAAGCTTCAAGCAAACTAGGCCACGTGAGCTCATAAGAAGCAATTTTGTAAAAGTCAACATAGGGTAAAAGTTCATCCACAGCTTTCAAATCAAAAGGAGTGCAACTAAATTGAATGTTTCTTTTACGGCAATGAGTCGATATTTGTGGCAAAAATTCAATAGGAAGCTCCCACTCTTTACGTAAACGATGCGCCTTTGAACGTTGCAAAATTTCTGGCGCAAATAATCCGTCTAAACGAAACAATTGGAATTTAATAGCATCACATCCTATATCCGCCGCTACATCAACAAATTGTAAGCAACGTGATATATCAGAACTGTGATTACTTGAGACTTCGGCAATAAAAAAAGCCATGACTAGTCCTTTGTATCTTGTAAAAAGGCTATATACAGCTTTTCTGCTATATGCCAATCTTCTTCTGTATCAATATCTACAACCATATGGCGAGGTAAAATAATAGAGGTAACCTTCTTTTCTTCATCATTCACAACGCAGCTATTTTTATGCCAATAAAACTGTGCCGCATCATGGTAATATACTGGCAAATCCTGCGAGCGCGACGTTTTATACTCAGGAAATGCGTATACAAGTTTTCCCTGCTCAAAGACAAATGAACGTAATACAGGGTAAGGATACTCTGCAATAGCTAGCACTTCATGCGCTTGATCTTCCTGTAACAGAGAAAACCCACGGATAATATTTTCTGCTGTTATAAATGGATTAGCATAAAGCTGGCAATAATTCTCGCACTCTCCCCAATGTGTCTGCGCCCATGCTAACGCATGCTCAACAACGGGGCTTGTAGCTACAAAATCTCCTGACAGCTCAGCAGGGCGTAAAAAAGGAACTTCCGCCCCATATCTTCTGGCTATTTTAGCAATTTCTTCATCATCTGTACTTACCAATACATGCGAAAACAAGCCACTTTGTAAGCAAGCTAAAATTGGATATGCAATAAGTGGCTTTCCACAAAAATTACGGATATTTTTCCGTAAAATTCGCTTCGACCCACCCCTTGCTGGGATAATAGCAATATTCATAAAAATTCTCTCAATTTTAGTCTAACACACAAACAAGGCTTTGCTAACTCGAGATAATTCCAAGGCTTCCATTCCCACCCACAAGGGCAACGTAAGTATCTCAGAAAAAATTTTTTCCGCTACAGGACATAAACCCTTTTTATATCCCAATCCTTGATAGTACGGATGCAGGTACACTGGCATATAATGCACATTAACGCCTATACCAGCATCGCGCAGTTCTTTAAACTTTCTATCTCTATGCTCTACCCTCACCACATAGAGATGATACGCATGAAGTGCATCATTTCTTTTTGTAAGTGGCCTAACGCTAGAGCCTGCAAATGCTATATCATATTCTTGCGCCAAAGCATTTCTTTTTGCAATCCACTGAGGGAGTTTTTTTAGTTGGCTAGAACCAAGGGCGCATTGAAAATCCGTAATACGGTAATTATAGCCAAGCTCTTGCATTTCATAATACCAGCCGCCCATTTTTTCACGCTCGGCAGCGGTGGTGGTGATTCCATGACCACGAAAATGGTGCATTTTTTCGGCATACTCGGCATTATCCGTCACAGCCATACCGCCCTCACCTGTGGTGATATGCTTTACAGGATGAAAGCTAAATACTGTTATATCAGCTAGGGTGCCGACTTTGCGCCCTTTATACTCTGCGCCAATGGCATGACAAGCATCTGCCACCAGGGCAAGGCCGTGTTTGTCTGCAATACTTCGCAACGCATCCCAATCACAGGGTTGTCCGGCATAATCCACAGCAATAATGGCTTTGGTGCGGGGAGTTATGGCAGCTTCAACTGCGACCGGGTCTATGAGCAAGGTATCTTCAATAACATCTGCAAAAACAGGAGCTCCCCCACAATACAAAACAGCATTGGAGGTGGCAACAAAAGTGATGGGAGGGACAATGACTTCATCCCCCTTGGAAATACCAAGAGCGTGCATGGCCGCATGCAAAGCCGCGGTGCCATTGCTCACTGCTATGCCGTATTTAGCACCAGTAAAAGCGCACACATCGCCCTCAAAACGTGCCACAGCAGGGCCCGTGGTGAGATAATCCGATTGCAAGACATCAATGACAGCTTGAATATCGTCTTGATCTATGCACTGGCGTCCGTAAGGGATAAAGCTATGACTCATTACTCTACATCAAAACCTTGGTCTTTAAGCGTGCTTTGCAAATCACCTACACTCAGCCATCCCTCATTGGTGCCAGAATTATACTCAAAGCCCTCTGGCACTGGCGCACCCTCTGGCCCTGTATAGGGGAACGTTTCAGGCTTAATGACGTAATATTGACCAATATCAATGGTGTGACGGCTATCTTCAGATGTAATCATGGTTTCGTGCAACTTTTCTCCGGGACGAATGCCCACTTCCACCGTAGGCATACCAGGAGCAATGGCTTCTGCAAGGTCAGTGATTTTCATGCTAGGAATTTTCGGCACAAAAACCTCACCACCACCGGAAAGCTTAAAAGCATTGAGCACCATATGCACGCTCTCTTCAAGCGTAATCCAAAAGCGCGTCATACGTGGGTCGGTAATAGGTAAAGGGCCGCCCTCTTCGCGTTTCTTAATAAAAAAAGGAATAACAGAACCGCGTGACCCCATAACATTGCCATAGCGCACCACAGAATAAGTAGTTTCACAGGCCATAAAAGCATTGGCTGCCACAAAAAGCTTATCAGAACACAGCTTGGTAGCACCATATAAGTTTACAGGAGCCACGGCCTTATCTGTGGAAAGCGCCACAACTTTTTTCACGCCGCAATCAGCCGCAGCGTTCACTATATTCTCCGCACCCTGAATATTAGTACGAATACATTCTGTGGGATTATACTCCGCTGCAGGAACTTGCTTTAAGGCGGCGGCATGTATAACATAATCCACACCTTTAAAAGCACGATAGAGGCGCTCTTTATCACGCACATCACCAATAAAATAACGCAAGCAGGGATACTTTTCCGGAGAAAACATCTGTTGCATTTCAAATTGTTTCAGCTCATCACGCGAGAAAATAATTAGCTTTTCTGGCTGATAGTTACGTAAAATTATTTCAACGCACTTTTTCCCAAAGGAGCCAGTGCCGCCAGTTATAAGAAGAGTTTTGTTTGTAAACATAGGGTTTCCGTGAAGTATAAATTTTTCATTATATTTAGCGTGAGTTAACACAGCAGCTAAACGAAGGCAACAGTTATGGCGAAGTTATATTTTGTGCTTAGATAAAACTTTTCCGTAAAGTTCCATATATTGTTTAGCCACAATTTCGGGCGCATAGCGCTCCTCAATTTCTTGCCGTGCGAGACTGCACATTGCTGAATGCCGATCTGTATCTTCTAAAACATAGGTTATGCCATTTGCTAGACCTTGCGTATCGTAAGGCTCGACTACATAGCCATTTTGTTTATGCTGTACCATATCAGGGATTCCACCAATATTAAAACCAACTACAGGAGTACCACAAGCAAGGGACTCCATTATTGTATTGGGTAAATTATCTTCCCTTGAGGGGCACACAAATACATCTGCAGCAGAATACATTAGTGCGAGAGTAGTAGCGTCATGCAAGCGGCCTAAAAATGTAGCAGAAATAGGTAACTCTTGCCCCTTTGTTGTACCAAAAACAAGGCAATGCATAGAGTTCCGTACTTGCTGTGGCAGCTGTGCCAAAGCAGTTACGAGTAAATCATATCCCTTTCGCGGGTCATGAGTAGCAGAATCTGCACCAAAGAGAATATATTTCTTATTTTGCTCTAGACCTAATATTTCTCGTGCTACACTTTTGTTGAGAGGGTGAAATATAGTAGTGTTTAATGTATTTGGAAGATGCAAAGAAAGTACATTTTTTAGCAATCCACTACACTCAATATCCTGTTTAAAGCGTTTACTTAGCCCTACTACAGTAGGCTGCAGAACATTATAAGCTTTTTGCTTTTCGTGCCATTGAAATTTAACTACATCAAATCCACAAAAATCATTCACTATAGAGCAAGATTCACAGTGATCTTTCCACTTCTCACATAAGCCATAGTAATGACACCCACCAGTAAAAGCCCAAGTATCATGCAATGTCCACACCACAGGTATATTGAGCATTGCCAACTTCTTTAAGACCCAAGGGCTTATGAAATCTGCAATCCAGTGTAGATGAATAATATCAGGTTTAAGGGCGCCAATGGCTGGAACAAGACTGTTTGGCAACAAATAAGAGGAAAAGTATACTTCGTTACTAGCCTGCATTCGCTTTGCAAGTTGATTAGAGATTCTGTTGCCCAAAACCCTTGCCACGCGTGATGTATACATTTGCAAAGGAAACACGATATCACTGTCACTTTGCTTATGAAGTACGCCCATTATGGAATCATGTTTGGTGTGAGTATTGAGAGCTAAATGCAATCGATTAGCTGCAATGGCAGCGCCACCTGCTTTTTCGTAAGTGCTAAGATGTAATATTTTCATTTATGTATGATTTTTTTAATGAAAGATTTCAGCATTAATTTATATTTTTGATAATCTTCATAAAAAACAAAGTGTATCTTTGCGAGCGTACACCATCTTTTTATTGTCCCCGGATGCTGCAAGCCATCTGTAACAATATATTTTTTACCGTAAAGCACGGCATCAGCAACTACAAGTCCCATTTTTTCTAATAAAAAGTCAAATTTATGTCTCAAATAAAAGGTGCAAGGCAAATGGCATTTTATTACAGGATAAAAGCAATTAGCTAACAAGAGATAACCGTTTTTATTTACATGTTCTGCCAAATGATAAGCAAGCTCCAAGGGCTCTGTCACATGCTCCAGCACATCAAGAGCAGTAATGACATCATACTTACCTGTTAGCTTATCAACAAATTGTATATTATGGTATTTCTTTGAAAGAGTACGCGCCATCTCTGTTGGGTATGGCTCTACAACTTCTATGGTAGCATGAGGATTTATTTCCGCCAAAACTCGTGCAAAAGCAGCGAATCCCCCACCGAAGTCTGCTATGCGCTTAGGATTATCTTTGCTGATGTAAATGGCAAATTCTTCTCTGTTATGCACTGATTCCTTATGCCATTCCGTAAAAAATCCATTCAAAAGCCATACAGGGTGAGCATAAAATACATCCATACTTTGCGGATTTTCAGGATTCGCCTTGGTTGTTACCCATGCTAAATCCATAAGCGCCCATATGTCTTCCAATGTGGGTTCATGTCCTGCTAGCTGTAGCATAGCTTGTATATCTGTAGGGATATTGCCATCGGGGTAGTATTTATCTAATTGCATAGCTTATCTTTACCTTGAGCTAGTCGATACAACTTCCGTGTTATTTCAAAAAGCTTAATCGCTTTTAACACATTACACACAGCATTTTTAAGAGAAAAAGGTTGTTTAGGAGAGTAAAAATTATGGAAATGTTTTAATATTGCTGTATCAACCAATACGTTTTTAACCCAACAAATATTTTCTAGTGGTAAAGCCTTTGAAATATCATTATCGTACTTGTCCGTAAATGTAGTACAATGCGTTCCAGATTCCATACCAATATTTGTGGTATACGATACAGTAGGGTGAATAGTTACTTGGTCTTTTTTAAATCGTGCGTAATCAGCACGTATTGCCCAAGAGTTTATCTTACTTTTTATTTGATCTTCAAGCATGGGAACTACATCATCCCCACCAACGCTAAAGGCTTTTCTCATCGCAGGAGAATTTTTAAACTCTTCGTAATCGCTTACTTCCCAATCAAGATTTTCAAAACGGTCCCGCCAACTTGCCCACCCCCAACAAGACGCTCTAGGGATAGCACATACGCCATACTCATAATTTGGGCTAACAGATGGCGCAATAACTGGAGGAACCCACGCAGCAATACTAAATACTTTCTCATTATGCTTATAGAGACGTAAGCCTTCATTCAAGAACTGCAACGTATAAGGCGAGCTAAGAATATCGTCTTCCATGACAATAAGACTGTCATGTCTTGCAAACATATAATTCAAACCATCTATAACTGAATCGGCACAGCCCATATTTTTTTCACGTTCAACAACTGTTGCAGAAGCAAATCCAGCCGCTTCATGAGCCACTTTACGTACAGCATCAGTTTTTTCTCTTTCTTCCTCAGTACGCGGGCCATCGCAAAAAATTGTAAGCTGGCTTTCAGAAGCACCATAATTAGATGACAAAGCATCAAGGGTGCGTTCTAAATGGTCTGGGCGATTGAAAGCGAAAAGGACTATGGGGGCTATTTTTAGCATCATAACTATTTTAAATTTTTTTTAATATGTTTATATTTTCTATTTCTTTTTTAACATATTCACTTTCTTTTTCCATGATTTCATACTCAGTGTTTCTTTTTGAATAAATATAAGTAGAATGGTACTTGTTTCGTATCTTATATAAAAAAGGGCTACGCTTCATTTTTTTTAGTATCTGTGCCATTGGTATTATAAATCTAGTTGATACTTTTCTTAACTTACAAATCTCAAAAAACTCTTCTTGTTTTTTTTCTTTAATTTTTGCGACAAAATGAGCGGCAAATACAATATGCTTTAAAAGTTTTGACAATACAACCTTACTCAGAATAGGTGTACACAGCCTACTCAGCATTAAAAGCGCCCCATAAAAGTAAAGTGGAGCAGAACAGTTATTGAAGTTTCCAATTATACTATGACATGGCAATGAACTTTTATTTATTTTTTCAACATATTGTTTTTGCAAATTGCTATTTGTATTTTCAGAAACGGCATATCCAGCACTTTTATTTGAAGTACCTACCCATCCGAAAGGTATATCGCTATATAGATACTCATCTTCAAGTATACAAGCAAGCGCAGCGAGATTTGCATCTTGTGGATGAGTTGTAAAAACTTTTCCGTCCTGCAGCTCTCGTACTTTTAATAAAAACGACTTGTGAAAAAGCGAAGTGGTATACATTTGTGGTAATTCAAAATAATCTATCAAACCACTTAAAGCCAAAAAAGCATTCCACTTAGTCGATTTCTTCGTTATTATAGGAGAAGTTGCATAATACACCCCAATATCTCCATAAAGAGCTTCACATCCTTGCCAAAAATAATAAGCCCTTTGAGAAGCAATGGTCATTAAACCATTTTTTTCTGCTTTAGCTGTTAGGATGTCCGCTAAGTCAAAAAAGTATGATTGTAAACCGTCATCTTGCCCTACAAAAATAATCCAATCGCCCTGAGCCTTTTCTAAAAGCCACTCCCAATGTTCTGTCATTGACATTTCTGTAGGAGGAGTAAACACGGTCACGCGCGGGTCAGTAATAGTGTTTAAATAGTCAAAAGTACCGTCCGTTGAATGGTCATCGGAAATAAGAATTTCTACATCAAAATAATTTTGCATTAATATCGTTTTAATACAAGATTTTATATATCTCCCCGCATTAAAAGTAGGTATTAGAATTGAATATTTCATTTTATATTTTTACTTTGTATAAATTTATTCTTTATATTTGCATATATTTTTGGGGGCAATATTTTTTTCAATAAAGACTTAGTAGCAAGAAGCAAGTACCCTTTATAATCATTCATTGTAGTATTTTTAAAAAAAGAAATATACAATAACATACTCATATAAAACCTTGAAGTATTATCTCTATTCCCTAAGTAAAATTCAATTTTATCCCTTTGCCTCTTTGTTACTTCATAACTAAACTGTTTAAACTCTGACTCAACAGATATTAATTCTTGAGATTTAACATCTCCATATATACCTTTTTTAATATTTTTATCTCCAGCATTAAAGCATAATGCTTCCTTCCCAAAAAGAAAAAAAGGGACATTTGCTTCAATAGAGTAGTACGCATTACTACCCATACTACTAGAAGTACTGCATTTAAAGTTTAGTAAAATATCATAAAAGTATTTAAAAAACATTTCATTAGATGTATTTCCAGCAGAATAGACGGGAACCCCTCTCTCTAAAAAAATTTTATACGTGCCATTACGCACATCATGCATATGAAGGCAAACGCAAATAGGATGCAAATTAACTGGCAAAGCAAGTAATTCGTCAATGTATCGATTCACAACTGTTGATACTTCTTCATAAAAACCTATTGCTGGAGTAGTATGTTGAAAAAAAGCTAGCGTTCCTTGAGCGTTTGTAGATTTATTTAAATGATAGTTTTTTCGCAACCAAGGTAAAGGTGCTGGAATTTTAAAACAAGGCTTATTGGAAAGTTGTTTATATTCTTTCACTTTATCATCATTGTAACATAAAAAGAATGCTGCATCGTTATCTACTTCATGGGGGCTAACTGGTTGCACGTTTACACCATGCATGGAGTAGCAATACAAAGGAAAAAAACTCGGATAATATCCATATTTGCGTAGATAAAACCCACTTGAGTACAACTCCGAAGTCCAGTATTTCCATGGAACACTTCCAGTGCTGCCAAAGTCTTCCCTGCAAATTTCTTCCAGATACTCTGCACTATACCCTTTATAATCAAATTTGCTATCTACATAATTTTGCATAAATTAATACTGCTTTTCTAAAAAATTCTTATACTCATCAAGCTCGCTACCATTTTTACATGCAGACTTCATCTCTCCCTCATGCAACCAATATACTCTATCACACCCCTCTACAGTGCTCAAACGGTGTGCTACGATAACAATAGTCAACTTTTCGCGCAAGGACAAAATGGTCTTCTGTATGCCGGCTTCGGCGGCGCCGTCAAGAGCTGAGGTAGCTTCATCAAAAAGTAACATATCAGGTTTATTATACAAAGCCCTGGCTATAGCCACTCGTTGAACTTGCCCCCCCGAGAGGCGTACGCCTCGATCACCCAGACGCGTATGTATCCCTTCGGGTAAATCGTTAAGAAAGGTTATGGCCGCCATGCGACAACATTCAAGTACACGTTCCTCGTCAATATCCTTACCCCAATCAGCAAAAGCCACATTTTCCGCTAAGCTCGCATCCATAATGTAGGGCGCCTGTGGCACATAACCTATATTCAAAAAACCCGGGCTAGGCATGACTGCCTCACCATCCACTAAAAAAACGCCTTGGCTCAGAGGCAAAAGCCCTGTTAACACCCCCACAAGCGTGCTCTTCCCTGCACCAGAAAGCCCCACAAGGCCAATCATGCTCCCCTTGGAAATGGACAGGGTGATATTTGCTAAAGCCTTTTTTTCTGTTTTGGGGTACGAAAAGCCCACACAGTCTAACTGTAAATCTCTTGTAAAAGGAACAGCAACTTGTGCCGGCTTTTCCTGTGGGATTATCAAGAGCTTTTGCACTAATTTTTCAGCAGGTGAAAAACACGCTTTCATACCCAATGTAGCGCCCACAAACTTATTCATGGCGGGCAATAAACGCCAAGAAATCCCAGCCATTAGGGTGAGCGTGCCTGTGATAGCTGCCACGCTTTCCCCTTGCCATTGCATCAACAATACAGCACCCAGCAAGAGTATAAGCCCCATACTCTCTAATACCCATTGCGGCAATGGCGAATAGACACTTTGCCTTGCGGCTATGGAAGTGAGGGGCTCGGCATACGAGGAATATTCGTCATAAAAAGGCTCACGCTGATTATAAATATGCACTTCTCGCATTCCTTGCAAAGCGTAATGCGTCACCTTGCCCGCTTCGACGCCCATTTTAGCATTTTGATCTCCGAGTTCCCGTACTTTTTTTTGTGTAAGCTTATAAATAAGCACCGCCAAAGAGCAACACACACCAAAGAGCAACAGCGATGGCAAGGGCGCCAAAACAAAAGAACTGATTAACAAAAAAAGCATAATGCTTATTTGCGTAGTGGCCGTAAGTACCGATAACCACAAAGAAGAAATATGTGTTCTCCAGCCAAGGTAACCCCCAAGCTCCCCTAAGTTTTGCTGTGTATACCAAATATAGGGAGCATAAAGATACTTTTTAAACACATGCAACCCCACACCCCAGGCTATCATCTGCGACACATGCGCCTGCCTGTAGGTCATATAGGCTGTGGCTATATTTTTACAAACCGTGGCACCGCCCACCAAACACAAGACCGCTACCAGCATAGTCACCACTGGCGGCGCAGAGCTTTGGGCAGCAAGGTCTACAAATACTTTCCCAAGGAAGGGGAGCTCTTGCAAGCTTTCAGGGGAAGCCAAGGCCACCCCAAGCAAAGAAATAACCCCAGCAAGAGCTATTTCAAAGAACCCCACCAGCAGCATAACACAACCTACCCACAAAAGCTGTCTTTTATGCGTATAAGGGAGAATGACATAGGTATGTTTTAGTATATCGATGGTAGTCACAAATTATCCTAATTAAAAAGTTATTAGCGTAAAACTGCACTATATTGTCTTACAAGTCAAATGTTACATATTAAAACACCAAAAACAGCTTGCCAAGAAGACCATTCTCACTTAAAATTAGTTTCTAAGTTCAACTTTCTAAGTACGCCATAGAGTTACATGTAAGCATGACTATCTCCACCACACAAAACATATACCTCGTCACAACCTGCCGTAACGCTGAAGCTACTATTGAGGAAACATTTACAAGCATAGCAATGCAAGTGAATACCTATGGCGAAAAAAAAGGCTATGAATTTCACCTTAGATACCATGTACAAGACTCTTGCTCCACCGACGAAACTTTATGTATCATTAAAAAATGGGAAAAAAAGTTTCAAGAAATTCCATGGTGTACATTTTCTTACAAAACCGAACCAGATAGAAACATGTACGATGGTGTTTCAAAAGGATTTGAAGCAATAGGAAGCATGAATCCTGAAAGTTATATGGGATGGCTTAATGCTGACGATATTTTTTTTCCTGAATGCTTGCAAACTGTAGCCAATGTCTCACATGCATTTCCTGAAATTTCTTGGATTGGTGGAAGAGTACATGTAATTGATGCATCTGGTGTCACTATTCTTTCCTCTTCACAGTTTTATCCCCGTGAATTCATTGCTCGAGGTTTTTGTAATGGAGTTATTTGGAGTTTTTTACAACAAGAAGGATCTTTTTTTAAAAAAAAATTATGGGATGCCAGTGAAGGATTGAGTAAAGAATATCGACTTATTGGAGATTGGGACTTATGGCAGCGCATGGCGACTTTAACCCCTTATATAACTATAGACATCTTCATGGGAAGTTTTCGAAAACGCGAAGGGCAACTCTCAAGTCAAGGTTATTTAAACGAAATATATGAACATACTTCAACTAAAGTGATATATACACGTTTCCTAGAATTACTATTTAAAACTAAAGGCTTTAACACCTTACCACCCACAGAACATATTACAGTCAAAAACAATGTCTACAATTTGACCCAAGTACCAAAGCCAACAATTTTTTACATCATACGAACCTTTCTTATTTGTAATCATATGACTTTTTTGGTTAAATGGTATGATACTTTAAAGAATCTTATCGCAAAATCATAATGAGCCATTATGCAAAAAACAAAAACATGCCCATTTTTCTCTATTATAACATCTACATATAACGCAGAAAAAACTCTTCCTCGCCTACTAGGCTCTTTAGCGGAGCAGTCGTGTCAAGACTTCATCTGGATTTGCCAAGATGGAGTCAGTACTGACAGCACAATGAGTATTATTGAACAATGGAAAGATAAATTTACGATTTCTGCTGAAAGCCTCAAAGATACTGGTATTTACGATGCTTGGAACAAAGCTATTGATCGCGAGCAACAAAATCTTGGTCAGTGGATACTGTTCTTAGGCGCAGACGATTTATTGGCAGCGCCCGATGTGCTAGAGCAAGCCAAGAAAAAACTGTGCTTATTATCGGATTCAACTATATTAGGTGTGGGTGAGGTACAATACTTTGCTTCTTGCAATACAACCAAAGCCCCAACCTGCACCAATATCTCAAAAGCTTTTTCAAGACGAATGTATGGTACACCTTTACCACATACTGGACTTTTCGCACGGAAATCTCTTTTTGAAAATAAAGCATTTGATGAAAATTTAAAAATCTGCGCAGACTACAAATGGATGCTTAATGTTTGGCAAAGAGAAGAGCAAGCAACACATTTGAATTTACTTGTAGCCAAAATGGCAGAGGGGGGTATTTCAACAAATCCTGAAAATTTCAATCTATTTTATACTGAAAACTTTAAAATCTGCATGCAGCATTTCGGACATAAAAACTGGGTCAGCACCATACAAATAGTAATTTGGTTCATTGAAATGAAGCTGTCTTCCCCCAAAATGGCTTTAGCGCGCATCTGCCAAAAAAATCATTTTCTCTCATTGTGTTGGAAAGGTTTACACTACTTACGAAAGAAAACTCTGTCTATCAAATAAAAATCAACATATGAAAAAAATTATTTCTTATTCTTTATACGGTTCAAACCCCTTTTATAGTTATGGAGCTGTAGTGAATGCAAAACAGGCACACGAGTTTTACCCTGACTGGTTGACTCGATTTTATGTAGGCAAATCTATCCCCCAAGAGATTATCTGCGAGCTTAGAAATGCAAACGCTGAAGTTATTCCCATGCAAGGCGATGAAAATAATTTCGCTAGTATGTGGAGATTTTTAGTCTTTACTGACCCCAATGTAGAAATTGCCTTATTGCGTGACACTGACTCTCGCTTTTCTAAACGAGAAGTTTTTGCTGTAGAAGAATGGCTCAAAACAGATAAAAATTTTCATATTATGCGCGACCACCCTTGCCACGATATGCCCATAATGGCGGGTATGTGGGGGGCTAAATGTTCTGCGCTACGTAATATAAAAACACAATTACAAAACCAAAATCAAAAAAATAGCTATGGAGCTGATCAATTTTTTTTACGAAAAACTATATATCCACTCACTCTAGCTGACGCTTGTATCCATGCATCCTTTTGGGCATATGAAAAAGAAGCAAAGCCTTTCCCTACACTGCGTAACAGCAATGAATTTGTGGGAGAGCGCATTGATGAGTACGAGCAAGCTTGTATGACAGACAGAGCTATGATAAAGAAATATACGAATTCATTACCACATAAGTTTATATTACATACGAAGTTTTATATAAAAAAATCTTTATTACAATTGCGGAATTTTTATGTCATGTTTTAAAATTCTTCATATATCCACAGGCCTTGGGCAAGAATCAGCATCCTATCGCCTACACCTAGCTTTGCGCCAAGAAGGCGTACTTTCCTATGTGGGAGTACAGCAAAGCACATTGAATGATCCTCACATACTACGAATATCATCCCCTTTAGATACTTTTTTAGCAAAATGTAATAATAAATTTTTACGTCTTTTTAGACCAAATCCACAAACTTTTTTCACGTCTTATATTCTACCCAATGGTATTGCTACAAAAATTAAAAAAATAGCACCAGACATCATTCATTTACATTGGATTTCAAACTTTATAAGTCCATGGACACTACACCAGATTGCGAAACTTAATATACCTGTAACTTGGACACTACATGATACATGGGCATTTACTGGTGGTTGTCACTATGGAAAATGTACAAAATGGCTATCTAATTGCACACAATGCCCAATGCTAAAAACTTTTTCAGGCTTTGACATTCCCCATGCACAATGGAAGGCTAAGCACTCAGCGTACGCAAACTTACAGCCTCATATTGTAACCCCAAGCCTAGAAATGAAGCAAAAAACACGACAAAGCTCTCTCTTAAAAAAATTATCCATTACGCACACTCCAAACACCTTAGATACAGAAATTTTTTACCCAATAAATAAACAAAATGCACGGCAAGAGCTCAACTTAGATACACAAGTCAAATATATTCTCTTCGGAGCCATGTCTGCCACATCTAACTACAACAAAGGCTACGACCTACTTCAAATGGCTTTACAATATATACCTAATGCCAGCAACACGCATTGCCTTATCTTCGGTGCTTCTGAAGGCGAGTCTCTTTCTTTGCCCGCAACCTTTTTGGGACGCCTCAACGACCCCAAAACCATTGCCCTAGCTTACGCCGCCGCAGATGTTTTTGTATGCCCTTCTAGAGAAGAAAGCTTTTCACAGACTACACTAGAATCTCTCGCTTGTGGAACTCCTGTGGTTGGCTTTGGTATTGGTGGTATTCCTGACATGATAACACATCAAAAAAACGGCTATATAGCCCCCCCTTATGACACTAAAGACCTTGCCAACGGCATCACTTATGTTTTAGAAGATGAAGCAAGACGTGAACGAATGTGTAAAGCAGCTCGCGAAACAGTTGAAGAACGCTACTCTTACCCCATAGTCGCAAAGCAATATATACAACTTTACGAAGATATTTTAGCAAAACATAAGAGATAACATGCTCCCAAAAATCTCCATCATAACACCTACCTATAACTCCATGGACACTCTCAAGCAAACCATGGATTCTGTTACCGCACAAACTTTTCTTCCACATGAATACATCATCATGGACGGCGGATCCACCGATGGCACTGTAGAATTTGCCCGTACTCATGGTGCAGCAACGCATGTTATTAGCGAATCAGATAAAGGAATTGCCGATGCCTTCAATAAAGGTATCGCTTTAGCCACGGGAGACTGGATTGGCATTATCAATTCAGACGATTGGTATGCAGAAAATGCTTTTGCGCAAGTGGAGAAACATGCTGCACACGCGGATATTATCCATGGTCATGTTCAGTATTGGCAAGGGAATATACAAAAAGAAGAGTTTATCCCTCATCAAGATAAATTACATCTGGAAATGACCCTCAACCATCCTTCTGTTTTTGTAAAAAAAGAGCTATATGTGAAACATGGTTTTTTCGACCCTGCATATAAGTACGCCATGGATTATGAGCTATTACTACGCTTTCTTAAGCATTCTTATAGATTTGTAGATACCCATGAAATCATGGCCAACATGCGTTATGGGGGAGCTTCTGATACTTACTGGTATAAAGGATATTATGAAGTGGCACAGGCCAAAATGCGCCACTTAGGAAAACATCATTGGGCTTTAGGCTATTTTGTTTGGCAAGTAACTCGCAAGATGGGGAGTAAAGCCTTGGAGCATTTAGGTTGCAAAAGACTATTACACTATTATAGAGAGCATTTTTCTACCATGAAAAAAAGATAGGCTATTTCTGCGCGTAAACGTATTCATAAACTCTTGCAGCAGTGAGCGCCATTCCATGCACGCTATAGTTCTCACGTATTCTATCATGACCAGTCATGCACATTTTCGCCCATAGCTTTGGAGATTCAAGCAGAGTTTGAATTTGCAAAGCCGCGGACACAGCGTCTTCAAGATCAAACAAGAGCCCTGTTTCCCCCTCTAATACAGCGTCCCTATTGCCAACCACATCACTGACAACAGCCGGAACCCCAAAGGCCTGAGCTTCAAGAATTGCCAAAGGAAGCCCCTCCCAGCGAGAAGTGGAAAGTATACAGGCAGTTTCTTCATAGAAGGATTGAACAGTCTTCTGCTGCCCTGCATATACAAAGCTCTCTGTAAGCCCTGCTTGATCAATTTTATCTTGCAAAAGAGGCAATTCTTCACCTTCCCCCACAAGGATAAATTTCACACGCTCTAAAGTATTTTTTTCCTGCAACGCCAAAGCAATATTATATAACATAAGTGAATTTTTTTGTTTTGTATCAAATCTGCTCACATGTAATATAGTAAAAGTCTTTGGCATTTCGCGTTGTGGTAATTGCTCAGGCACATACACCCCATTGTAAATAGTATGCAAATTTTCTGGTGCAAAGCCACATCGTTTTGCTTCCTCAGCCTCTCCATCAGATACAGCTATACAGGCTTTACTCAAAAAGCACAGTCCGCGCTCAAGGGCCATATAGGCCTTACGAAAGATAGCCTTTTGCGGCAAATGGATGCCGTGAAAAGTATGCACACTTTTTACGCCAGTACATAAAGCCGCCAAGCGTCCGTAAATACCGGCACCTTTGCCGTGGGAATGAATGATATGAATGTTATGCTGTTTAATGAAGGCTACTAAGCGAAAAAATGCCCTTAATGTAAATTTTCTTTGTGGGATGGCAAGAAAGCGCTTTTGCCCGACAGAGGCAACAAAGCGGCCCCCATATGGTTCACACATGGGAGCCGCAATAAAAGATTCAATAAAATTTGGTAGATGTCTTACAAGCTGCCATACATGCTCAGGGCCTCCGCCAATCATGGAAGAAGCTGTTATATGCAAAACACGTATGGAATTCTGCTGCATAAAATATATACCTTCTAGTTATTCCTGCACCGTCGGAACAGTAAATCCCGCTTGAATACACAAGCTATCCTGTCTTGCGCCGGCAAAGTCCGCTTCTACCATTTCTTGTACCAGTTCAGTAAAGGTAATTTGTGGCACCCAACCGAGCTTTTCTTTAGCTTTAGCGGCATGGCCAAGCAAGGTTTCGACCTCAGTAGGACGGAAATAACGTGGATCAATGCGTACCACCACAGTACCTTTTTGCAAGGCTTTATTATTGCGAATTGTATTCATGGTATCAGCAATAAAGGCATCCTTAGTAGCGGAATTCTCCCCTTGCATTTGCTTTTCAAGCAAAGCCACTAACACGCTTTCATCAAAGCTTTCCACCATGCCCACTTCGTCCACACCTTCGCCTTGCCATGCTAAAGTAAGACCTAGCATCTTAGCTGAAATTTCGATAAATTCACGCACAGAACGTTGCTCACCGCTGGCAATAACAAAGTCTTCGGGCTTATCTTGCTGCAGCATAAGCCACATCATACGCACATAATCCTTAGCATGGCCCCAGTCACGTAAAGCATTGATATTGCCCATATGCAGACAGTCTTCCATGCCTAAAATAATACGCGGCAAAGCGCGAGTAATTTTGCGCGTAACAAATGTCTCACCGCGCATGGGAGATTCGTGGTTAAAGAGAATTCCGTTGCATGCGTACATGCCATAAGCTTCGCGATAGTTTACGGTAATCCAGTAACCATAAAGTTTAGCCACAGCATAAGGAGAACGCGGATAAAAAGGCGTGGTTTCCTTTTGCGGTACTTCTTGCACAAGGCCGTAGAGTTCAGAGGTAGAGGCCTGATATACACGTGTTTTCTTCTCTAAGCCCAAAAGGCGCACAGCCTCCAGTACGCGCAAAGTGCCAACGCCGACGACATCAGCGGTGTACTCAGGCGCATCAAAAGAGACTTGCACATGACTTTGTGCACCAAGATTGTATATTTCATCAGGCTGAATTTTTTGCACTAAACGCACCAAGTTAGCGCTGTCAGTTAAATCCCCATAATGCAGAAAAAAGCGTCGCTCGCCACTATGTACACCTTGATAAATATCATCTATGCGTTGTGTATTAAAAAGAGAAGAACGGCGTTTAATGCCATGTACTTCATAGCCTTTTTCCAAAAGGAAGCGAGCCAAATAGGCGCCATCTTGACCTGTAATACCGGTAATAAGTGCTTTTTTCATATGTCTTTCCTAGGAATAATCTTGTTAAGTTACGGCACCATATAAATTTTTTGATAAAAAGTCCAGTTTCGTTTCCCTGCGTAAGATAAAGAATCTCTTCTCAATCGTAAAAAGACTCCTTCCATAATGTATGAAGAGAGCTTGAAACATTATCTGCAGACTAAGCCTTATCTTCCCTCTTGTAAAAGCGCCTGCTTGTCCACCTTGCCATTAGCATTTTTAGGTAAGCTAGGCAGCACACACACCTTGGAAGGTATCATATACGCTGGCAAAAGACTTTTGATTTGCTCTAAAATATCTGCGCTTTCCAAAGTACAATCACTGGCTACATAAGCTAAAATACGTCCATACAGGGCCTGTGTGCGCTCATAAATAACAGCGGCTTGGTTTATATGAGCAAGGCTTATAAGAGCATGCTCAATCTCCTCTAGCTCAATACGATAGCCCATATGCTTGATCTGATTATCTTTTCGACCCACAAAATAAAGGTTACCGCCTTTTTCTTCTACAATATCACCTGTTTTGTACATTCTTTTGCCATAACGATTCGGTGTATTGAGAGTCAGGAAAGAGTTTTGCGTGCGTTCAGCATCATTAAAATACCCTGCGGCCACATTCGGACCTATAAGACAGAGTTCCCCTAGGCTAGCTTCTTGCCCTTGCTCATCAAGGATAAGATAATCAAAATTTTCATTAAGCTGTCCCAAGGTAGGCAAGCCTTCGAGTTCCGTAAAATCATCTGCACTAAGGGGATAAGCACTACAAATGCATGTGCACTCCGTAGGACCGTATACATTCACGATGCGCGCTCTAGATGCATAAGCATCAAAAAGCTTCTTCAACTCCACCTTAGGATACCCTTCACCACCAAAGGAAAAAGAGCGAATGCTCGGCAAGCGCTGACTGGTGAGCACCTTCATAGTCATAAGGTACATGAGCAAAGATGGCACAGAAAACCAAATGGTGCACTGCATGGCTTCTATATGCGCCACCAACTCCAGCGGTGCAGTGAGAATACTTTTAGGAATCGGCGCCAGAGAGGCACCATTGAAAAGTCCCGTATAAAAATCAAATACAGAATTATCAAAATACATGGGGCTAATTTGTGCAAATATATCTTGAGATTCAATGGAAAAACAGCGTTGGCCCCATGCGATAAAGTGCGTAAGATTTTCATGTGTTATGGCAACGCCCTTGGGGTTTCCCGTGGAGCCAGAGGTGAACATAATATAGGCCAGGGTGGCACCATCCACCTTATGCATATGCTCTTGTATTTGCTGTAGCTCTTGTGAATTAGGAGGAGCAAAATCCCCCAACAAAAAACTCTCGCAGAGATATTCCTGCCTTAACGTTTCTATATGCTCAGCATAGTCTTCATGATCATAAAAAAGGGCTTTAGGTTCACTGGTACGTAATATACGAGCTGTACGCACGGCAGGGCTGTCTATATCAATACAAACATAGGGCACGCCAAGCATAAGACCGGCTAACATGAGCGCATAAGACGCTGGTTGTTTCGTATGAGCAATGGCCATAACATCGCCCTGCACAAAACCTTGACGCAAAAGCTCTGCGGCAAGGCTTACAGCCATGCTATGCAAGCTTTCAAAGCTTAAGGTGCGATGAGTATAGAGCAAAGCCGCTTTACTGCCCTGCTCTTGAGCCACAGCATTGAATAAAAGTCCTAAATTATGATGATACATATTTATTCTGCCATTTTAGGAAGGGTGTAGAATGGATATGGGGGATTTTTTGCCATAAAACCCAAGCTTTCTTGAAGCTTCATGGAACCAATATTATTAGTAAAACAATCCCAAAGAGGAAGTATATCTCTTTTACAACAATGAGCTATAAAGGCTTGGGTTACAATTTTGCCAAAACCTTTTTGATGAAATTCCGGTAAAGTTACCACATCGATTTCAGCTTGCTTATTAGCCACAGCTGCTGCATAGCATAAAGCTGCAATCTGCCCTTTGTACAAGAGCATTTTTGCATGGCTATGAAGCACAAATTCTTCTTCGCTACGCCAAAATCTTGTTGCCAAACGAAAGTTCTCTTCCATGGCATCAAAATTACGTGCATCAACAGAAAGTACCTGCACATGCTCAAGGCTCATGGGCAACGTTTCCTGCTCTGCGGGGAAGAAACGCTGGCGTATAGCCTTAAAGGGAGCAAGCGTCTCAAAATTCATATGAGCAAAACTTTCGGGTGCATATAAGCGAACTTTAGGCACAGCAAAAGCTTTTCTCTCTTCAAAGTACTTTTGCAAGTCTTTGGCAAACTCTACGTCAATATCTCCAAATAGCTGCGCAAAGCCAAAGGCGTGCTCCACATAAAATCCTGTACCTTGGGCATTAGCAAAAAGTCGCCCTTCTTGCTTTTGTTCCAAGACTGCACCCATAAGCGGAAAAAAGAAATTCTGCGCTACATAACATTGCCAAGCGCTAGAATACAATGTGTACGAAGCTTCTTGCATGGCTAGAAACTTAAACCTCCATTGACCTCAAGAATAGTGCCATTAATAAAGTCATTATCAATGATGGTGGCCACAGCTTTACCAATATCCTCAGCTTCACCAAGACGACGTAAGGGGGTACTACTTACAATATGCTTAATTTGTGCTTCAGCCAAAGCGGCATGAGTAGAAGGCGTATTAATAAAGCCAGGAGCTACAGCATTAACACGAATGCCAAGACGCCCTAATTCCTTAGCCCACGTTAGCGTCATGGCATTAACACCAGCTTTCGCTGCAGAGTAACTGGTTTGCCCCTCATTTCCCTTACCAGAAATGGAGCTAATATTAATAATACACCCCTTAACTCGGCGCATGACCATGTGCTCTACCACAGCAGAAGTCATTAAAAAAACAGAATCCAAATTAATGGCAAGTCCACTGCGGAAAGAAGCGTAGTCCAGCATAATATTAGGTGCATTCATAATATTTACAAAAGGTGCACTTTCAATACGTCCGGCACAATTGACCAAAACATCAATGCGACCTTCCTGCTCTGCAACGGCTGCCACCACACTTTTGACGCTAGCTTCATCGGTGACATCTATTACATGGGTGGCATATTCTTGCGGTAAGCCTTTGAGAGCATCCGCATTAAAATCTGCCACCACCACACGAGCACCTTGATTATGCAAGTAATCGGCAATAGCTCTTCCTAGGCCGCCGCATCCGCCGGTTACAAGGGCTACGGAGTCTTTAATTTTCAAAATTTATCCCCTTGGCACTGAGCACTTCCATAATGCCTTTAACCGAAGTCATGGCTACAATTTCCATAATATCTAAACTGATATCGTAATCACGCTCAAGGCTCACCACAAGATCCATTTGCTTGAGAGAATCCCATGTGCCCACGTCGGCCTTAGTAAGCTCTACTGTAATGTCTGCGGCGCGCATGCCAAAAACTTCTGCCAATACTTCTGCTAATTTCTTATCCACAATTATACTCCAAAAAATTTCACATATTCTTCTGACGAATAACGGAAGGGTTCACCGGAACGAGCTAAATGCACAACCTTTGCCGCAGTACACTTAGTCATAAGAGCCCCGGCGCCCACGATATTGTATTCGCCAATTTCCACTTCATTGACTATGGTGGCATTGACACCCACAAAGGTATTACGCTTCACCACGGCCTTACCGGAAAGCACCGCACCAGATGCTAGCCAGCAATGATCTTCCACTGTGGCATGGTGCGCCACAGTTACATGAGCCCACACCAAGGTATTGGCACCAACACTCGTATAAGGCTCTAATACTGCTCCAGGCAAAATAATGGCGCCTTCCCCTAAAGGATTTGCCGTATATATCATAGCATCAGGGTGTACATACGTTTCCATAGTATACCCAAGCTCTTTTAACTTGGTAAACATACTTTCGCGTGTACGATTAATATTGTCATAGCCCATGGCCATGATAACGCGGCACGTGTCAGGAGCATGCTTTGTCATCAGCTCAGATAAGCCCAATGACGGTATTTCCTTACATGAGGCGCTGTCCACATAAGCGTCATCCACGACGCAAGCTATAACTTCATAGCGTGTATCTTGCTGTAAATAGGCATAAAGAATCTCTGCTGTAATACCATTGCCTGCTAAGATAACTTTTTGCATTATTCTTCCTCCAAGACTGCTAAGCCAAAACCTGTTCTACCGTAACCATTGCCATTGTAGAGCATGTACAGTTTATCTTCATAAGCAAAAACATGCGGATAACTGAGCATTTCTGAGTCCCATCCGTCCGAGGAGACATCAATACCAGCTAAGTGGTCTTTACGCTCCCATTTTTTACCGTCAATAGATTCGGCATAGCCAATACGATAAGTATCTACCGTGGGCTGAGCTCGGAAACAGTACCACATGCGATACAAACCTTCCTGGGTACGCAATACCGAAGGGCGCGCAATGGCGTATTCATACTCATTGGCATAATCGATGCACAGGGTGGATTTTGGGCTCCAATAAATGCCGTCTTCTGAGGTTTTGTGCTTGATATTGTAGTAATGTTTCATCCCTTGCTCTTCTTGCACCCAATGGTCACAAGCTACATACCACATCTGCCAATTATTACCATCTTTTAAAACATGAGGACAAACGGCAAAACACGGATCCTCAAGACTGCGATCTAAAATGGTGCCCGGTTTTTTTTCAAAAGTCTTTCCGTCGTCATAAGAAATGGCAAGACCCGAAGCTGAGTCAAAAATAATTTTATTTTTAACACTAAAACCAATGGTATAAAGATACAGCGCCGACTCTGTTTTAACTAACGAAGCGGGAATAATGCCATTATCATCGTAAAAGCCCAAAGGTCCCATGTCTACAAGAGGTTCAGTCGTGAGATTTTGTATTTTTTGTGGTTCTTGCAAGTCCAATTCTAAAGAAAAAATCCTTCCACGACCTTGTTCATCATAAGCGCCGAAGAAAATTTTATGCAAAGAGCCTTGCATATGTAAAGCAATGGGCGCACGTCCTCCGCTTTGCATATATGGGCTTTGTCCATCTGCGCAAAAGATTTTACCAAGTTTTTTCCAGTTCATGACTTATCCTTTGAATTTTATGGCTTTTGACAGTGAATGTGGCGAATAAGTGTATATGGTCTACGTTTTGTTTCCATAAAAATTTTCGACATGTAGATTCCTAAAATGCCTACAGAAAGAAGAATAACACCAGACAAAAACCATACTGATACCATAACCGATGTCCAGCCGTCTAAAACAGAGTCGGTAAACAGCTTTTGCCCTATTATATAAAGCATGAAAACAAAAGAAAAGGACGAAAGGCAAAGGCCCACAGCAAAAATTAATTTTAAGAACATGTCACTGAACGACGTAAGTCCGTTAAAAACCAAGCCCACTTTTTTGAAAAAACCATAGGTGGTAGGGCTGGTGGATTTTTTGTGTACCGTAAGAGCGTATTGTTTAAACCCTGTAATGACACAAAGACACGTAAACACAATGGACTGCTCTTGATGACTTACCAAGGCTTGTACATAGTCTTGGCTCATAAGCCTAGCAGTGATAGGATTCTTAGGATGGTCAACGGAAGCAAGGCTATTAAAAACCTTATAAAAGAGATCTCCGCTTACGCGTTCAAACCAGCCACCTTTGCGACTCTTCTGTACGCCGTAAACCACATCTACTCCGCGCTTGGCCTTTTCCTCGGCAAAAGGGATAAGCCATTCAGGTTCTTCTTCAAGGTCTACATCTAGTAAAAATACTTCATCGCCCGTGGCTTGCAT
>CAYJAL010000008.1:0-23759 GCA_964367875.1 uncultured Desulfovibrionaceae bacterium
CCCCCCAGTGAATCTCCTCCATAAAATAAAGAATTAAAATAAAAAGCTTATTTAAAAGCTTTCATGCCCAATTGCAGCGCCCTAATATTGGCATCAACAATTTTTGGGGCAAGATATTTGCGGATACCTGCTTCTAGGGCTTCGATGCCAAAGGGGAGCATATCAGCTGCACAAAGGGCGCCTAGAAGTACGGTATTACCTGCTTGAATGGAGCCGGCTTCAAGGCCAAGGCTGCGGCAAGGATAGAAGCTGGCATCGCTGCATTTAGCGGTGATGGCGGCTTTAATATCTTCTACGGCAGGGTAGGCTTCATTGCCAAGGTTTACACTTACGGGAGGTAAGGGATCAAGGCTTGAGAAGATTTTTCCTTGAGGTGCTAAGTAGGGCAAAGCGCGCAGGGTTTCAAGGGGCTCAAAGCCCATGAGAACGTCAGCTTCGCCGTGGCCTACCTTGGGGGAGAGCCAGCCGCCCAGTAAGACGACAGATTCTACCACACCGCCACGTTGAGCCATGCCGTGTACTTCACCTGCGGTGACTTCTAAACCTTGGTCAAGGGCTACACGAGCCAAAAGAGTGGTGGCAGTGAGCGTGCCTTGACCGCCAACGCCGGTCATATAGATACGAAGACGTGATTGCATAATTACACCTCATCCTTACGTTTTGCTTTAAAGGCTTTTGGTGCCACTTGGAGACAGACCATACAGCCGGCGCACAGGCTTGGATCTACACTGATGCCTTGTTCATTGCGAATAAAGGCTGGACAGGCAAAGCTTTCTACACAGGCTGTGGCGGCTTCATTTTGTTCTGCCACATAAGCCACTTGTGCGGGGCTTTTCTTCAAAGTGCGGCGAGCATAGAGTACACAAGGCTCTTCGGCAATAAGTACGCGAACGCCACTTTCTGCTTTAAGCTCTTCAAGGGCTCTCATGGTGCTCTTAAGGTTAAAGCCCTTGGTTTTACGTACATGAGGAACGCCCATGCCGCGTACAATGGCTTCAATGTCTAAGTGCAAGGATACGGAGCCTAAAACTTCTTGATCCATACCTGGGTTAGGTTGGTGACCGGTCATGGCGGTGGTGCCATTGTCTAAAATAACCATAATGAGGTTATGCTTATTGAAGATGGCATTGGCAAGACCGTTTAATCCTGTGTGGAAGAAAGTGGAGTCGCCAATAAAAGCTATGACGGGCTTATCGGATACGGCAGAAAAACCGCTACCGGCAGAGATGGAGGCGCCCATACATACAAGGAAGTCAGCCATACGCAGGGGAGGAAGCAAACCAAGGGTATAGCAACCAATATCGCTGGAATAGATGGCTTCATCGCCGTATACTTGACGCACAGCGTAGTACACAGCGCGGTGTGAACAGCCGGCGCACAGGTTTGGCGGACGGTTGGGCATGGAAAGACCATGGGCGCTTTCCGGAGCTGGAGCAGCCATTTCAACGCCTAAAAGGCCGCCAAGTCTTTGGCATACTTTGGCAAAGTCATATTCACCTTGAATGGTGAGGATATCATTTTTGCCTTCGATGTGGGTGTTTAATTTGGCATTTTGAGCTAAAGCGCGAAGATCTTTTTCTAAAAGGTTTTCGCCTTCTTCTAAGATTAAGACCATGTCATGGCTTTCCATAAAGCTGATGAGGGCTTTTTCTGATAAAGGCCAGGTCATGCCAAGTTCCAGCACGTCCACTTTATCTTGCCAATCTTCATGGGCAGCTAAAGCGTCATGCAAGTAGGCGCGGGCAATGCCGGAGGTAATGATACCGAAGGAGGCATTTTCACCCTTGGTGCGGATGTAATATTTTTCCACCATGCCTTTTATGTCCTGCATATTGGCTTCAAGCTCAATGTGGCGATTTCTGGCCACGGCAGGTACAGGCACAAAACGCTGTGGACAGCGTTCAAAGGTTTTAATGGGGGCTGGGGCTGGCAAAGCGTTAAAAGTAACGGCGCCGCGCTGGTGATTTAAACGCGTGGTGGTGCGTAAAAGTACGGGCTGTTCTGTTTCGCGCGCTAAAAAAAGGGCTGCTGTGGTCATGGAACAGGCTTCTGCAGCTGTGGATGGCTCAAAGCAAGGCATGGAAGCAAAACGCGCGTAATAGCGGTTATCTTGCTCATTTTGGCTGGAGTGACAGCCTGGGTCATCGGCAGAAAGCAGTACAAGGCCACCGGGAAGGCCGGTATAGGCTGTGGTGAGTAAGGGGTCAGCGGCCACGTTAACGCCCACATGCTTCATGGTTACGAGGGTCATGGCGCCTGCCAAGGCAGAGCCGGCGCCCACTTCGTAGGCCACTTTTTCGTTAACGGAATATTCCATACGGTAACGGGCATTTCCGCCCATTTTACCTATACGATAAAATGTATCTGGTACTTCAGAAGAAGGGGTACCGGGATAACAGGTGATAACATTCATTCCGGCTTCGAGAGCACCGCGTACTATGGCTTCGTTGCCAAGTAAAAGATGGGTGCTACCGCCGTCTTCCTGCAATAGAGGATGGCTCATGCAGTCTCCTTTTTATTTTTTAGTTTAGCTAAAGGTCTAATTATTTTGCAGCTTCATTTAAAGTGCGTGCGCGATAATGATAAAATTCAGATTCGCTGCCTGTGGTGGCATTGGCAATGGCTTCAAAGGCGGCCTTGGCTTTGGCTGTATCACCGCTTAAAAGGGCGGCTTCGGCTAATGCTTGTTGCACAATGGTATTTTCTGCAGTGGAAACCTCAGGAGCCAAAGCTTCAAGCACGGCCAAAGCTTCTTTGCCTTTACCGGCTAAAATAAGAGCTTGGCCTTGATTCAAAGCGCCAAGTACGCCCACAGCCATTTGCGCATTATTTTTAGCCAGCGAGCCATAAGCTTCGGCGGCTTTTTCATAATTTTTTTCTTGCATGGCCACTTCAGCAAGGTTTAAGTACACGGAGTTATGTAAAGACTCTGGGGCGCTAGCTAAAAAAGCTTCTAAAGCGCTGATACGTTTAGCGGCGTCTTGCTCAAGGTTTAAGCTATATAATTCGTTTTGCGCTTCTTCTAAGGCGGATTGTTGCTGCCAATTATATACGCCAACGCCAGCTACAACCACCACAAAAAGGCCGAGAATGAGCATAATTTTGAGGGCATGTTCGGTGAGGAATTGTAAAAGCGGTGCGGCTTCGTTGGAAATTTCTGTTTGTAATTCATTGAGAATTTGAGGATTTTGTGCAGTGCCTTGAGGGGCGTTGCCGGTTGGTATTTGTGACATGGAATGGTACTCCTTCCTGTGCAAGATTAAAGACGTTTCACTACAAGAAAAGGACTGTCTTTGTCAAGTTCTTACAAAGATTATACAATGTGCTGTTAGGTGAGGATTATTTTTGCTGTGGGCACTTTACTACTTGCAGTGCAGGCTTGTTTTTTATGCGCTCTTGGTCTAAGTGATTGAACTTATATGAAAGAGGAGACAGTGTAGCATGTGGACCATAAAAAGCTTTGCTCTTTTCATGGCAGCGGCGGCCTTGGGGGCATTAGCGCGCTTAGCTTTAAGCCTGGGCTTTGAGAGTATGGGCTCTACGGCTTTGCTGCCTTGGGCTATTTTTTGCGCTAATATTTTGGGCTGTTTTTTCTTTGGTATGGGTTGGGTCTATGTGCAGCACAGGCGCTTTGATGCCAGAGCGCTCTTGGTGGGCTTTATGGGCTCTTTTACCACTTTTTCTAGCTATGCTTACGATATATATACTTTTATAGTGCTTAAAAATTGGCTTGAGCTAGCACTGTATGCGGCGGGGCATATGGTGCTAGCTCTGTGCTTTTTGCATTTTGGCATAGTGAGTATGCGTAAAATATTGGCCATTAAGCCTCAATTTCCAAATAGGTAGCTGTTTGGGCAGATTTTTCTGATACAGACACGCTGTACACATCCACCATGCTTTCTTCAAGAGCTGCATCTAGCTTTTGCCAAATATACTGCGCCAAATTTTCTGAGGTGGGATTTATCACATCAAAGGGGGCGCTTTCATTAAGAACTCTATGATCTAATTCTTCAAGTATATCTTTAAGTTTGTTTTTTATTTCTTTAAAATCAAGAAGATATTCTATTTTTTCATGCAGCTTTTCCCCTTGTACCGTGGCTTCTACGGCAAAATTATGTCCATGTAAGTTTTCACATTTACCTTCATAATGACGCAGGGCATGGCCTGCACAAAATTCACTGCGCACTGTGAGGCGCCATATTTTCTTTTTCATATATTTTTCCTTTTATGAGCTTGGTTCTGCCCAGCGTGCCAAGGCTGTATCTAATTGAGCGCCGGGCTGCACTGTTAAAGAAGGGCCAAGGCGCATGAGGCATTGATGGCCTTCTATGATGACAAAGGCCTCCACAGGCACAGAACCACGAAATTTTTGTAAAATAGCTTTGAGTGAAAGTAAATTTTCTCTATCAAGCTTGGCGTGGGGGATGGCTACGCATATGGGGGTATCACTTTGGCCACAGGCTTGGGAAAGGGGCAGTATTTTTTCTGCCAAGAGTTTGATTTCACGTGGTGGTGCGTCTTCATCATCTTCATCATGCCCTCCGCCATCTTGCTGCGCATCGAGCTTTGCTTCTAAAAGCAAGGGCTGGTCTGATTGTATCAGCTCGCGATATTCGGCATAGGTGCGGGGGAAGAAAATAACCTCGCCATTGGCCGTTAAATCTTCCACTGTGGCAAAGGCCATTCGATCGCCTTTTTTGGTGGTGATTTCTTTAACTGATGTAATGAGTACGCCGCATTTTACCTCGCCGCCGTGGTGCATTTCGCGTAAATCTTCCATGGGCGTTAGGCGCAAACGCAGCATTTCTTTACGATAGGGCATAAGGGGGTGCGAGGTAAGGAAAAAGCCCAGCGCTTCTTTTTCGTTGCGTAATTTATCGCTTTCTTCCATTTCGGCAATATTGGCTTCTTGGCAATCAAAACCAATGCCTTTTTGCACGGTTTCCACTTGCGCTGTCATGGAGAGTAAGGAATTTTGGTTAGATTCTTTGTCTTTAGCCCTTTTTTGTGCTCTGCTTACCAAGGTATCCAACACTGCCAACATGGCCGCGCGCGAAACCTCAAAGCAATCGCAAGCACCGCCTTTTATAAGGGATTCCAATACTCTTTTGGTAACTTTGCGTAAATTGACGCGGCATGCCAGATCAAAAAGGGAAATATAAGGGCCGTCGGCTTGGCGCGCTTCCACAATTTCGCGTATGGCTTCATCCCCCACGTTTTTAATACCGCCAAGGCCGAAAACCACCTTGCTGTCGGCGGCGGAAAAGGCTCGTAAACTGCCATTAACCGTGGGCTGCAAAACATCAATATCCATGTCTTTACAGGCGGCTACGTATTTTAAAAGCTTATCCTGATTGCCCATTTCAGAGGTCATAAGGGCGGCCATAAATTCAACCTTAAAGTGTACCTTTAAGTATGCCGTATGGTAGGAAATAAGGGCATAGGCTGCGGAGTGGGATTTGTTAAAGCCGTATTCGGCAAATTTTTCCATAAGGTCAAAGATTTCATCGGCTTTGGCCTTATCAATATTATTGGCTATGGCGCCGTCCACAAAGGTGGAGCGCTCCTTTGCCATGGCGGCAGGATCTTTTTTACCCATGGCGCGGCGTAAAAGGTCTGCACCGCCCAAGGTGTATTTAGCAATGATTTGCGCAATTTGCATAACTTGTTCTTGGTATACAATAACGCCATAGGTATCACGCAAGCAATCGGTCAATGATTCGTGAGGGTAGACTACCTCCACTTCGCCATGTTTACGCTTAATGAATTCATCCACCATGCCCGAACCCAAGGGGCCGGGGCGGTATAGAGCCAGCATGGCGATAACATCTTCAAAGCAGTTTGGCTTAAGCTGGCGTAAATATTGGCGCATGCCAGAGCTTTCCACCTGAAATATACCATCGGTATCGCCGCGGGCATAAAGCTCGTAGGTGGCAGCATCGGTAAGGGGTAAGGTATCTAAATTGGGAGCTTCTTTCTTTTGGTGCACAATGGCATCAAGGGTATCTTGAATAAGGGTCATGGTGCGCAGTCCCAAGAAGTCGAACTTCACAAGGCCTACTTTTTCCACCATTTTCATGTCAAATTGCGTAACAAGTTCGCCCTTTTTACCCTTATATAGCGGTAAATATTCGCTCATGGGTTTGTCTGAAACCACAAGGCCGGCGGCGTGGGTAGAAGCATGGCGCGAAAGCCCTTCAAGGCGCATGGCAATATCTATAAGCTTGGTTATGCTGGGCTCTGTATCATAAATAGTGCGTAAATCCGCCTCATTATCAACGGCTTTTTTAACCGTGATTTTAGGATCTTCGGGGATGAGTTTGGCAATGCGATCTGTCTCGGCAAAGCTTAAACCAAGGGCACGCCCCACGTCTTTAATGACGGCCTTAGCCTTCATTTTTCCAAAGGTGGTAATTTGCGCCACAGAGTTTTCCCCGTATTTGCGCACCATATATTGGATGACTTCCACGCGACGGCGTTCGCAAAAGTCCACGTCAATATCGGGCAGGGAAACGCGTTCAATATTTAAAAAGCGTTCGAAAAGTAAGTTGTAGGGGATGGGGTCAAGGTTGGTAATGCGCAAAGCCCATGCCACCAAGGATCCTGCCGCCGAACCACGACCGGGGCCCACGGGAATATTATTGCCCTTGGCCCAGTTGATAAAGTCTTGTACTATAAGGAAATAATCTGGAAAGCCCATTTCAAGAATAACACCCAATTCTCTTTCTAAGCGCTCTTCATACAGGGGGATATCCAAACTTTCTTTATCGGGATGCTGCTCAATGCGTTTGCGTAAGCCTTCTTCGGCTAAGCGGCGAAATTCCATGGCCGGTGTCATGGCATCGGGCAATTCGTATACAGGGAAATAGTGCTTGCTAAAGTCCATTTCCACATTGCACTGCTGCGCAATGCGCAAGGTATTGCTTATGGCTTCGGGCACATGAGAAAATTCTTTTTCCATTTGCTCCGCAGATTTATAATACAAATCTGTGGAGTCAAATTGCATACGTTTGGGGTCATTGACATTGGTTTGGGTTTGTATGCACAAAAGTAGGGAGTGGGCTTCCACATCATCGGCATTGAGGTAATGGCAGTCATTGGTGGCCACCAGAGGGATACCGGTTTTTTCCGCTATTTCCATAAGGCCATTATTAGCAATAACTTGCTGTTCAAGGCCATTGACCTGCATTTCCAAATAAAAACGGCCGGGATAGATGTGGGCATATTCTTGGGTTAAGGCTAAGGCCTTATCCATATCCTTATGCTCAATGGCGCGGGGGATTTCGCCGGCAATGCAGGCAGAAAGGGCAATAATGCCTTCAGAATATTTACGTAAAAGCCCTTTATCTACACGAGGCTTATAGTGAAAACCTTCCATATAGCCGTGGGTTACAAGGCGCACAAGGTTATGATAGCCAGCTATATCTTGCGCCAGTAATACAAGGTGATGTCTTTTTCTGGCCAGCTCGGAAGTTTTGTCTTTATGATCATGGCACACATACACTTCACAGCCTATGATGGGCTTGATGCCCACATCTTTGCATTGCTTATAAAAATGCGTGGCGCCAAAAAGATTACCGTGATCGGTAATGGCAGCAGCTGGCATACCAAAATCCTTGGCGCGATTGCATAAATCTTTCAGGCGGATGGCGCCGTCCAGCAAAGAAAATTCCGTATGGCAATGAAGATGTACAAATTCTGACATAATATTTAGGGGGATTAAGGGTGAAAAAAAATATTTAACATAAGCTGGTACAAGGCTCAAGTTTTTATGCAGGGGTGTGGCGGCTGGACGTGTGGTATTGTTGCTTTAAAAAAGTAAAAAGTAACATGCGGCAACGAGTATCTTTTAAAGGTGAAGTAACGCCGCCATAAAAAGTTTTTGAGAGGGGGCCAGAGTAGTGTTGGGGGAAAACCTTTTTTCAAAAAGGTCTCCCCCAGAATTTTTCGTAAATAGGTATATGCCCATATTGGCCTTGCATCTTCATTTTAGGCCATGTACATACAGGCATTATGCACGAACACATAGATATTTCAGCTCATAAAGAATTTTTCGTCGCCTATGCCGAGAGTTTTTGTAAAAAAATAGATGATGCGGCCATGTTGCGTTTAAAAATACGCCATACAGAACATGTTTTGCGTTATGCAGAGCTTTTGGTGCAACAAGAAGATTGCTTGCAAAAACATGCCAGAGCGTGCATTTTGGCTGCCTTGTATCATGATATTGGTCGCTTTGAGCAATTTTTGCTATATAAAACCTTTCGTGATACGCAATCGGTAAATCATGCTTTGCATGGGCTTAAGGTGCTTAAAAGAGAAGATATTTTACAAAAAGAAAAGCCGCTTATACAAGGGCAAGTGCTGGCAGCTGTGGGTATGCACAATCGCTTTGCCCTGCCAAGCGGCCTAGACAGCGGCCTAAAAAATATTACCTATGCTGTGCGTGATGCCGATAAATTGGATATATTACGAGTTATGGCGGAGCAATTTTCCCCTTTTTCTCCTTGTCCCACCGATGGGGATGAGCATGAGCACAGGCATGAAGCGGTGACCTTTTATGCCAAAGATGAACCCCATAAGTGGTCTGATGTAATGTTGCAAGATATACTGCATAATCGCTTGGCTTCCTATGCCAATATAGTGTATATTAATGATTTTAAATTATTACTGGGATCTTGGGTGCATGATATGTATTTTTCTGCCAGCAAAAAATATATGTGGGAAGATGGGCATTTACACCGCATTTTAGATTCCTTGCCTGATGTTGCCCCCATGCACAAGGCCAAGGCGCATATTTTGACGCAACTGAAGGCGCAGCAAAAGCCATGCTAAGAAGCGTATTACCTAGCACAGCAGTGGCTTTGTATGAGCCTTTTCTAGGGCGATTATTACAAGGCCTGCGCCGTGAAGTCTGCGCCATGTTGCCTTATGTGAGCTCTTGCTTAGTAGAGCCTAAGAGGCCTTCTGTGTTGCTGGATTGCTGTTGCGGTGCCGGTGGTTTTTTGCGGATGGCGCATGAAACTCATGGAAATACATGGCAATTTATGGGGCTTGATAGCAGTCAGGCCATGATTCATGAGGCGCAACAACGTGTACCGCAAGCGCTTTGTGTGCAAGGCGATGGAGTGCATTTACCCTTTGCCACGCAAAGCATAGATGTAGCCACAGTGTGCATGGCTGTGCATACCATGCCGGCGGCGCAAGGGGCGGCTTTGGTGCAAGAGCTTTTACGGGTGGCACGTTTTGTTATTGTGGCCGATTATGCCTTGGCTGAGCGCAATATACATGTACCCAGCGCCTATCTTGCCCATGCTGTGGAAGCCCTTGTGGGTGGTGAGCATTATGCGTGCTATAAAAAATTTATGCAGGGCGGTGCCTTGGAAGGCTTTTTGTATACACAGGGGCTTTCTCCTTTAAAGCGCGCTTCCTGCCTTGGCGGTGCTGGGCTGGTAAGCCTTTTGCAGGGTCATAAAGAATAAAAAATACGTATAAAAGGTACTATTATGTCTGAACCTACTAAAAATAATCCTTCTGAAAAAAATCCTGCTGAAAAGAGCTCTTTTTCTTTTCTGGATACTTTTATGGACAGTGTGCGTAGCCTTGGCCTGCGTATAGTGGTGCACATAAGCGCCTTTTTTTGCGCCGGAGTGGTAGCAAATTTTGTGCCTAGCTTCGCGGCGTTGGCCACCTACACAGGGCTTATTTGCCTTGTGGCGCGTGATATGCGTATGCACGTTACATGGTTAATGCCCTTGGGGCTGGGGCTTGGGCAAATGCTTCTTGCTTGGGGCATAGGCCTTCCTTTTTATGAAGCTCTTTTTTGGGGCGGCGCTCAGGCCTTTGTGCAAAGAATGTTTATGAAGCGCTATGCCATGGGCAGTGAGTGGGGCGCGGCTGTGCTGCTCTTTCCTTTGGCATTAAAATTTTGCGCATCCTCACCGTATATAGCGCTTACCTTAGGCTCTTTTGCCCTTATAGCCGGCGGCGGTTATATGTTTTGGCAAGTGCGCGCACGCCTTGCGTTAAAAAAAGAAGCCATACAAGAAGCGCATAAAAAAATGGCCGAGGCCGCAGCCAGCGCTGCTCCCTTTGCGCAAGAAAATTCTGTGGCAGAATATAAGGCTTCCATTGCTAAATTACGCACCAAGCAATTGCTTTTGCCTAAGAGTATGCAGGCATCGGTGGCGGCTATCAGTAAATCTACCGAGGCCATGCTTGTATGTATGCAGGAAGATAGACGCGATAAAGAACCGGGGGAAAAGTTTTTGCGCCGCTATTTACCGGCCACCCATGCTGTGCTGGAAAATTATTGCCGTTTGGCTGGCACTGCCAAGGCCAATACCCATGCTAGCGAAGATATAACAGCGGCCTTACAGCATAGCGAAGAAGTTTTGCAAAGATTGGAGCAAGCCTTTGCCCATGAGCACAGCGCATTATTACGCAATGATATTGATGATTTTTCTGCAGATTTGAAGGTATTGGATACCTTGCTTAAGATGGAAGGGCGCTAACAGGCCGTTAACAGGCCGTTGAAAAAGGGCTGCCTGCTTCGTTAAGCTTACTTTTTGCGTTGCTCTCGATTTATGTAAGGTTCGCGGACTCACCTAACATAAACGCACTTTGTGCGCCCGTTGGGTCGGTCTCCAGTCGAGTATTACCTATACGCGTTGCTCTCGATTTGCGTAATTGCTCATTCTTCGCAAACGCAAACGCCTTCGGCGCCCTTTGGGGCGGACTTCTTGCGCAAAAAGCTTCGCTTGCCTCGCATTCAGCCCTTTTTGAACAGCCTGTTTTTGCTACAGGATGTAGCACGCCCCGCAAGGGGAGCAAGCCAAAGGCAAGCTTGAACTGCTAAGCAAATTTCCGTTTTTAAGAGCGGTCTTTGAGCGCTTCATCCCAGTGACAATAAGGGTGACGCGCCAAAGCCGCATTGCGGTAGCGCGCATCAAAGGTCACTTCTTGACCAATCCACGAAGGCTTTTCAAACTCTTCATCTTCGCTTTGTAATTCAATTTCTGCTACAATCAGTCCGGCATTGTCACCGCCAAACTCGTCTACTTCCCATATATGTTTTCCTACGGGAATAAAATGACGTGTTTTATAAATAAGGGGGGGATAGGCTAGGTTTTCTAAAAGCTCTTCTGCATCTTGTAGGGGGATGGCATATTCAAATTCCGGGCGCCCAATACCGCTTTTGGGGCCTTTAATGGTAAGCAGTGCCCTGTCATCTTCGGTACGAATACGCACAAAACTGAGCGGCGAAGAATAGATATAACCCTGACAAAAATGCACGGCTTTACCTAAAGTGCGCCAATGCTCTCCCAGTACGAGAAATTTTCTTTCTATTTCTTGGTACATATAAACCCTATCTTCTTATTTATAGCTATAATTCCATACCTTATGCCAAGGGTCGCTGTGCTCCATATCATAAATATGCTCACAATATTCCGGTTTGTACAGCGCTTTGCAATAATTTTGTCCTATACTGGGCGGAACGATGGCATCATCATAGCTGCTCATATGCCTTTGTGGAATGGAGCGCAAATTATCCAGCTCTTGCATGGGGCTGAGGGAATCCTTTAAAGGGCTTACCTTATGCCATTGCGTCCAGCCGTGAACGTCTAAATTCCCCGCCACAGATCCTAAAAAAATCACATCTTGCCTTTGCGCAGCCACCAAGGCTGCACTGGGGCCTCCGCCGGAATAGCCCACCAAGACCACATATTTAGCATGCACTTGCGCCTTGATAGTATCAATGGCCTCGGACAAAGCTGTAATAACCTCCGGGGCAAAGCGCGCCGTAGTCCAGTATTTTGGCTGACAAAGCTTTGCCGCTGTTCCTTGTACATATTGGCAAGGACGCGCCAAATAGGCCACGGAAGCTGTGCCTTGAGTAATGCTTGGGTCATGGGCTGCCAAATTCAAGGTGGTATCTTCTGTGGGCGTAGGGTTTTGTGATACTTTATAGCGGCTCACCCAGGCTAAACCATCGCCTTCTATATATACATGTACTGTGTCAGCTTCATGACTGGCCTTGTGCACTAAAGCGTACAGGGTAAAGGTGCTGGTTTGTATGTGCTCTTCTTCAAATCCTTGAAAGCTTTGCATATTCTGCGCTTGGCTTTGTACATAACTTACGCCGCGAGATTGTTGGCTTGCGGTACATGCTGCCATGGTCAGGCAGAGCAGGAAAAGAAGGGAAGATACAATTTTTTGCATATATAACCTTATACTTATAACCTTACATAGTAGGGCAGGTGCAATGTTGGCTTTTAAGGCGCGCTTCCATATACAACGAAAGCGCCGCTATGGCTTGGTCACAAATGGTGAAAATGGGAATGCCCGCCTGCATGAGAGCTTGCCTATGGGCATGGAATAAGGGACCGCCATCCACAATACCTATGAGGGGCTTGGCGCAATGCTTAGGCAAGGTTTGCATCATCTCTTCAGCTAGATGTACCATACTTTGGGGATGATCTATGCTAAGCTCTCCCATGCCGGGAGCTAAGGTGTGGGTGACAGGGGAGAGAGGGCCAAAACTCATGACAACAGCATCAATGCCTTTATCTTCCAACAAGGCCTTGGCTATGGACATATGTACCACATCATTGGCAGCAGGATTCATATCCAAGGGGTTTTGCACTGTCACAAGCTTTTGTAAGCCGTGCTCTTGTATAATAGCTTGGATTTTATTCTTACATTGCGGGCTAAAATCCCCCAGTGTCATGCTGTATTCTTCGGATTGAATGGAATCAGCCATGCCCACAGCCTCAAAGCCTGCGCCGCTGGCCACGGCAAGACGTCTGCCGCCAATAGTTTTATGGTGCAAATGCTCAGCCAACATGAAGACACTTTGGAATTCCGTAAAAGTACGGGTTACTATGGCGCCGGCTTCTTTAACGCAGCTTTCACACACCATATAATCACCGGCCAAGGAAGCTGTATGGCCGCTGGTGGCATTTTTCCCTTCTTCGGTACGTCCTGCCTTATAAAAGACCACCATTTTTCCGGCGCTTACGGCTTTACGCACGGCGCGCACAAAGGCAAGGCCATCGCCATCTTTAAAGCCTTCGGCATAGACAGCAATAACATCCACATGTTCTTGGGTGCTAAAATAGGTGAGCATATCCCCAAGGGTTAAATCTGATTGATTGCCCATGGAAATCATATAGGCCGGACAAAGGGTAGGCATTTGGCTCATGCGATGCAGCATAAAGGCGCCGCTTTGGCTAATAAGCGCCGCACGGTGCATTTTTTTATTTCCCTGGGAAGGGAATTTATCCTTGGGGATAAACCATGTATCATACGAACCTTGGCGCGAAACCACGCCCATGCAATTGGCTCCCAGAAAAATGGGGCCGCCGTCTTCTTGCATATGGCTTTTTTCAATATGTTGTATAATGGTTTCGGCTCTTTCTACGCTCTCATCGGTTTCGCCCATGCTGCCGGCAATAAGCATAACCGACTCTGCCGCTTTATGTTCAATGATGGAGGGCACAAGGTCTGTAAGGCTTTCTGCCCCCACAGCCATGACCAAAAGATCTAAAGGTTCTTGCAAATCTTGCACGTGGGGCAAACAGGTAATGCCGTCAATGCTTTTTTCTTTTTCATGGAAAAGGGTGATGTTTTCTTCTGCAAAACCGGCATCTTTAATATTATCCAGAATAATACGGCCAAAATTTTTGCGTGTGGCAGAAGCCCCCATGATGCCTATGCGCTGTGGGTGCAAGAGGTTATGAATTTTATGGATGGGGCGAGCACCCTTGGGCTCTGTGGGTAAGGAAAAACGACACAGGCCATCTAAGGGAATCATAAGATAATCTTTGAAGGCAAAGGGGTTAATTTCTAATTCTTCAATAATAAAGGGTGCATTGGGGTTTTGCGTAGAAAAATGCTTGCCCATGGCAATGAAGGAAGCAAAGCATTCCATAAGCTGTTCATCACTGACGATGCGCTCTTGACCGCGTGTATAGCCGGCCAGTTTTTGATAGGATATGGTCTTGCGGAAAAGATGGAAAAAGCCTTCGCCGTCCACCATTTCCACCGAAGCTGCCACAATGGCTTGGCCTTTATTAAAGCGCTTGGCATAAAGCTCTGTATCTGTGCCTCCAAGGCCGGCGCTGAGAATGGTGCCAAATTCTCTACTATGGCGCAAGCCCACAATAAGCTCATTACCAAAGGCATGGGAGTCCGGCGGCATAAATTGCGTTAGCATAACGCCGCGCACATCGCTTTGGATGGCGTAGAGCAAATCATCTCCCTTAAGGCCTTTATATTGCTCTGGGCTATATTCCGTATATCTTTCTAAAAGTCCGGCAAAGGTTTCCGGCACTTCATAAAACATACGGCGCACGGCAGCGCGTACTTTTTCCGCCACCAAGGGCACTATGCGCACTCCGCGAGCTTCTGTTTTATGCACTATGGTGGGGGAAACTATTTTTAGAACGATTTTATCTCCGCTAAAGCCTGCCAAATCATCATCACTGGGGCGGGAATGGCGTGGTATAAGCAAGGTTTTGGGCGGTGTTTCAGCGCCGGATAAAGCCAGCAGCTCGTACACTTCATATTCAAATAAATATTGGCGTCCTTGCTCTTGTGCCTTGGTGAAAATGCGAGTAATGGCTGAGAAATCGATGGAAATATGCATAGTATATCCTTTGCGAGCTTATGAATAAGGGATAAAGATAAACTGTAATAATGCCTTGCTAAGCAATAAATATATACATAAAAGCTTAGTGAAGCAAGTTGAGCATAACTAAAAGATATTTTTACGGAGAAAAGCATGAAAATATGTATCATTACCGGTGGCTCTCAGGGGCTGGGCTTGGACATGAGCCAACGATTTATACACCTTGGTTATACAGTTATTGTGCTGGATATAGTGCCTTGCCCTTTGGAGCAAGCGGAGTATATAGCCACCGATCTTGCCAAGGCGCAAGACATTACGCAGGCCTTTGCCCATATACAAGAAAAATACGGCACGGCCCATATACTTATCAATAATGGTGCCGTGTCTGCCTTTGAAAAATCCATACAAAGCACCACCCTTGAAGATATAGACAGGCTTTTACACACCAATTTACGCGCAGCCTATATGTGCGCACAGGCTTTTATACAGCTTAATGAAGGCCAAGATTATGGTAGGATTATTAATATTGCCTCCACACGTTGGCATCAAAATATGGCGCATTGGGAGCTGTACGGCATGAGTAAGGGAGGGCTTGTTTCTTTGACCAATAGTCTTTGCGTTTCTTTGCAAGGAAGCCCCATCACCGTGAATGCCATTAGCCCCGGTCATATTCATACCGGCGCTTTGGAAGAGCTTACGGAATATGATCATAGTATTCATCCTTCCAATAGGGTGGGCATGCCACGCGATGTGACCAATATTTGCGCCTTTTTAGCCCATGAAGAGAATGATTTTATTAATGGTTCAAATATTATAGTGGATGGGGGGATGACTAAAAAAATGATATATTAGCAGGCTGTTGAAAAAGCAGCGTCTACTGCGTCAGACTTGTTTTTTGCTCCAGTCACGTATGTCTAATACGCTCCTTGCGCAAAAAACTGCGTCTTCCTTGTATCCACTACTTTTTGAACAGCCTGCTTTGAATAGATGTTAAAAAAGAACTGTTTGTTATGGAATTCATTAGTATTGATGGCGCCGTTGATGACGTGCAAAGATGGTACTGCCTCGCCCAATAAAAATTTTTGGAAAAGGGAGAGGGGGGTGTGGGGGGAGAGGAGAACCTTTTGTAAAAGGTTCAGAGTGCTGACAAAGTCGGCACGATCCAAAAATCAAGAGTAGGCGTAATTTACTTTCGCCGTTAATCGATTGATTTTTGTGCCTTTCCGCTTGGCAGCTCTGCTGACAATAGCGGCGCAAACTCCACGAAGTGGGGTTTGTCATGAGTCTGTACCTTTTGTAAAAGGTTTTTCCCTCTCCCCCCACAAAAAACACCGATGCTATGGCTTCTTTTATGCTTGCCAAGGGGAAATTTTCAGCATACAAGCAAGGAAAATTTGTAATAAAAGCCATAAGGATATATTATGCTTGAAAATAATGATGGTCTTGGTAAGGAAATGCCCTCCACAGAGCGGGAATTTCCACGTACGCTTTTTTTATCTCACTGGTTTCCTCTTTCCTCAGAAACGTTTGTTTTTTATGAAATAGAGGGTTTATATAAGCGCAATTTGCCCCTTTCTGTAATTACTTTATATGCACAAAAGCATAAAAATTTAGCGCCGCATATTCGTGATACGCCTGTGCCCATAGAGCATTTTGGTATGCTCAATACTGGGCGTATTTTGTGGGCCACGGCTAAGCGCCTTGTGCGAGAACCTAAAAAATCTTTATCCTTACTTACAACGCTTATTTTTCGGCGTTGGCGCAATGCAGAAATGCAGCTGGAAAGCCTTTGGGCTACCTTTGCAGGTTTTTATTTGGCTGAGCGCTGCCAAGCTTTAGGTATAGAGCATATGCACGCTGCATGGGCCAATGGGCCTGCCACTGCGGCATGAGTGGCGCATAAGCTTAATGGCATACCGTATTCTTTTTCTGTACATGCCGGAGATATTCGCCCGCCCGATGGCTTTTTAGCGGAAAAACTTATGGATTGCTCCTTCGCTAGGGCAAATATCCGTTTTAACATTCCTTATTTAGAATCTTTTGTGGCGCAAAGTGAGCATCATAAGCTGTATCTTGTGTATAATGTGGCCACCATGCAAAATTGTCCTAAGGCGCCGGTGGCTATGCAGCCAAGCTATCAATTGCTTGCCATAGGTCGCCTTATTGAAACCAAGGGCTTTCATTATCTTATTGATGCCGTACGCTTATTAAAAGATACGGGCATTGCTGTGCATCTTTCTATCATAGGTGATGGCGCATGGCGTGGCAAATTAACACAGCGCATAGCAGAGCAAGGGCTTGAAAAGGAAGTAAGCATGCTGGGCTTTGTGACCCATGATGGTATTTCGCAGCATATTATGCAAAGCGATATTTTTGTTATGCCCAGTATTGTGAAAGAAAAAGTTTTTTGTTCTGATGGTTTACCCAATGTAGTTATGGAGGCTATGCATCATTGCTTACCTGTTATCGGCACTGATATTGCTGGCATGAAAGATGCAGTTATTCATGGAGAAACAGGCTTTTTAGTGCCGGAAAGAGATGCCAAGGCCTTGGCAGATGCCATACGCGCCATGACAGAAGATAGGGAAAATGCTTTGCGCATGGCAGATAATGCCAAAGAACGTGTAAGCCGTATGTTTGATACAGAAGCAAATTTAGATAAATTATCTCATCTTATTAGAGCGTATACTCCCCAAGGCTCTGGCCATAAGGAGAGCGCAAAAGGATAATATCATGGCAGGTAAACGTAGAGCACAGGGTTTTTGGAGTACGTGGTTTCGCTCTTTTTTTATGGGCTCATCACACGCTTTTAGCTTTAATTCTTGGCATGCTTTGCCAGAAAAATTTGTGAAAGCTTCTACCAAAAGGAATTTTCGCTATAGCATAAAAGTGACTTTAGCCTGTATTTTAGCCTATACTTGCGCGGAACTTTTGGGTCTGGAATATAGCCTTTGGGCGCCGCTGGCCACCCTTATGGTCATGCAAATACATATGTCATCTTCGCTGGAAATGAGCTTATTACGCCTTTTTGGAACGCTCTTTGGCGCCCTTTTAGGCTTAACCTTTTCCATAATCATGCCTCATACTTTAGAAGGGCGCATTATGGGCATGGCCATAGTGGTGCCTATTTGCGCCTTTATGGAGCTTTGGGAAGAGCGTTTTAAATCTGCAGGAGTTACGGCGGTTTTTGTGTTGCTTTTAGGCTATGAGCAAGATGATGGCATTTTTTTATTTGCCCTGAATCGTGTTTTTGAAATGGCCATTGGCTCTGTATCGGCTTTGCTGGTATCTGGCTTATTATGGCCTGCCTCGGCAGCAGGGGAAGTGCAAAAGGCTGCGCGTACGCATTTTACGCAAACAGCAGATCTTATTAGCCGCATGACGCAAGATATATTGCAGGGTGAGCGCAAGGTTTCACACCGCGCCATGTTTCGTCTTTTAAATAAAATAAGTAATAATACCCAGCGTTTTTATAAGGTTCGTAATTATGAATTGGCGCATATTTATAGGGAATATCCTCTTTTACCCCACGCTGTGCGCTTATTGGATGAATTACGTATGTATATTTCTACCATGATGGACGCTTTAGAAACAGAGGGTGGTATAGAATTGTCTGAAGAGGTAGGAAAGATTATTGCTGAAGTGTCTGAAGCTCTCACCGCCACCTTGCGCTGGATGGCAGACCCAAGCCAAGAGCCGCCCTTGCCTTTGCAAGCCTTGGTGGAAGATAGAGCCATTCGCTTTGCCACAGCGCGCGAGGAAGGGCTGTTTCGTGCTTATGAAGCCGAGGAAATTATCGGTCTTTTTTCCTTCTATCATGGCCTAACGCACACAGCACAAGCTGTGGCCATTTATCAGCAAAGATTGCTGGCGGCTCAAGAGGGGAGTGTGTAGCGGCGTTACATTTACCCCAATCAGGCTGTTCAAAAAATGAAGCAAGTAATTTTTTGAACATTTGTCATTAAAACAATATATCTGCAGTTCGCTCAAAATGAGTAAGATGCGCGGAAGACGACCTAGAATATCTACAGGCTGTTGAAAAAGGGTTGGATGCGAGGCAAGCGAAGCTTTTTGCGGAGGGAGTGTATGAATAATACTCGACTGGAGCAAAAAGCAAGCTTAACGACGCAGACAGCCCTTTTTCAACAGCCTGTTTTACCATTGCTTGGCAGAAAGCGCAGCTAGCCCCCGTATAAGCACTTGTGTACCATCCTTACCATGGCCTTGGGCTTCTAAAATGCGGTAGGCTTGCTCGGCTAAGGTGAGGCCAGGTAAGCTTAAGCCCATGCGGCGGCATTCATCAATGCACAGCCCTAAGTCTTTACGGAAGTGCTCCACAAAAAATCCTGGGCTATAATCTTTATCTACAAGGCGTTTTCCCAGTACATTCATGGCAGTGCTGCCTGCTGCGCCGTTGACCACCGTAGAGCGCCATGTCTCCACATCAAGGCCGCATTCTTTGGCAAAGAGTAAGGATTCACATACAGAAAACATAAGGCCGGCTATGGCCACTTGATTGGCCAATTTCGCCTTTTGTCCCATGCCGTTGGTACCACAATGCACAATGGTTTTGCCCATTTTTTCAAAGCAAGGTAACAAAGCTTCATAGGCTTGGGTTGCGCCGCCCACAAAGATGGAAAGCGTAGCATTTTTAGCGCCCACATCGCCGCCGGTGACAGGAGCGTCTAGAGCAAAGCAGCCTTTTTCTTGCGCTACTGTGGCTATACGTGCGGCAAGCTCTGGGCAGGATGTGGTCATATCGCACACTATGCCACCGCTTTTAAGGCCGGCCAAAGCGCCTTTTTCACCTAGCATGACTTCTTCTACATCACTGGGAAAGCCCACAATGGAAAAAACAGCGTCGCATTGCTCTGCCACAGCGCGCGGACTTTCAGCCCATGTGGCGCCCATATCCAAAAGCGCTTGAGCTTTTGCTTTCGTGCGCGAATAGAGCACCACATCATACCCGGCTTGGCGCAAATGCCCGGCCATGGAAAGCCCCATAATGCCTGTTCCAATCCAGCCCAATGTTTTCATAGCGACTCCTTATTTTTTTAGAATATCTTTTTGTAATTGTTCTACGGTAACGGCTTTAAAATTACGCGTGCGTAAGGCATGAAGATGTTTTTCAAAGAGCGATAAATTTTTAAGCATATCTTCATTAAAGGTGTCCTTGGTGGCACTTAAATCTTTTTTTACCTGCGCTATGGCTTCATCCACCAGCTTTGTATCTTGCGTAAGTAGATCTTCCACCTTGGTTTTATAAAATTGCGTGGTTTGCTTAATGGCATGGGTAAAGTTTACCACGCCATCCTTAGCTTTTTGAATACTGGCATTGACCTTGGCCAGCACATTTTTATCCTTACTTTTGGCTTTTATGCCTTCAAAATTTGTGACAGTGCCTTGCAAAATGGCAATGCGCGAGGAAAAGTTCTGAATGGATTCAATCAAAAAAGCCATATTACGAATTTCCGATGCGGCGGTGAGCATTTGCTGTCTTTCAAAGGCAATATTATTTTCTTTTAATATATTGCGTAGATGTTGATAGTTTTTCTTTTCTGTTTCATCATTGCTATGGGCAATAAGGCGATCGATTTCATCCAAGGGATTATTCTTGGTATTAAGCTGCAAATGGGGCTTTTCGCCAGCTTTGGCCCATTCCCCTTGTAAAATTTCTTGTCTATTGCCGCCGGGGGTATTGATGCCGGACAAAGCTAAACGAAAGCCCATGTCACGCAAAGATACCGGCCCATCCACTTGGAAAAAAGCCACTTCTTCGCGTCTGCCGGGGTAAATTTCTTCTAAGCCGGAAAGAAAACTGCCGCCTTTACGGATATAGCCTCCGGCAGAGCCATGTAAGCGCCCCCCTAAGGAGAAGCGAAATACATCCATGACCATTTCTGCCGCATTGCCTGCTGTATCGTACAGATCCAGTTTATTGGCTTTACGTGAGCCGATGCGTGAAGGGCTTTCTTCAATGCGTGAGGCATTTTCTGGGCGAAACACCGCATAATCATTATAATCTTCCCCTTGCTCTAGGGGAAAGAAATCTTGCTCTAAAAATTGTTGCGCTGTGGTGGTATGTCCCCCGCGGGCGGCATATTCCCATTCCACTTCTGTGGGTAAACGCATATAGCCCACATTGCGGGTATCATCGCGAAAATGCGGTAAACTTAAGGGATGATGCTCCAAAAGCCATGCGGTATATTTTTCGGTAAATGCCATAACCTCATACCATGTAACATCGGTCTTGGGGCGCACATTTTCTGCCGAAGGGGCAGGGCAAGTACCTTCCATGATGGCTTCCCATTGCAAACCGCTTACTTCATATTTGCCCATAAGATAGTATAAATACTCTCCTTGGGGGACGTGATTTTGCCATGCCAGGGGTAAATCTGCCTTGGCAAAGGGCGCAGCAAGGGAGGCTGTATGGCGGCTGTCATAGTAGGCGCGGTCAATGCTGCCGGCATTATCATAGCCAAAGCGTGTGCTCATATCCCATAAAAAACCCTTGGCCGGTACGCCCACAATTTTAAACACCATATACATATCACAGGGCATGGGCAGTACAATATCGCCTTCTGCCGGCGCGGGATTATAGGCTTCTTCTATTTTGGCACTGCCTTTTAAGGTGAGGGCAGCGTGTGCTTGCAAAGGGAGCATGAGTGCCATGAGTCCCATGAATCCCATAATTAGGCTCAAGGTGAACGCATTAAGAAAAGAAAGGGAGCTATTTTTATATATCACGGATAACCTCTGAAGGAATAATTTTAGCGGCTTTGATGGCAGCAAGTAAGGTTGCCAATAAAGAAAGAATGACCACAATAGCAAAACCCATGGCAAAGTGCTCAGGGGGCAAGGAGCAAATTTGCTCTGTGGCACCCTGAAGGCTATGGGCAAAAAGGTATTCAATAAAGGCTGCCGCCATACCGTAAAGCATGGCCGCCAGCGCAGAACCTAAAAGCGCTGTTAGAAAGCTTTGAAAAAGAGGGAAAATCATAATATCAAAACCATTATAGCCCACAAGGCGCAAAATGCCAAGATAGCGCTCTTTGCGGCGCACAGCGGCTTGAGCATGGCTGGCGGTGGAGGCTACAAAGCCTAAGGCGGCTGTACTGCCAATAAGGCCAAAAATGAGGTTTAAAGAGGCATTTAACGCGCGTACCGTGGCGATTTCTTCGGCTTTGGTGTACACATCAATGGACTTGCTAGCAAAATATTCGCGCAAGGCTGTTACGGCGTCTAAGTTTTTGGCATAAAGGCGAAAAGCCGGGTAGATGCGCTCAGCTTTTTGTGCTTGTGCGCTGTCCTTCATGTCTCCAGTCCAGCCTTGATTTTCCGGCAAGCGCGCATCTTGCAAGGTCCATCTTCCGTCACGAAAATCTTCTGTGGCTTCCAGCAAAGTTAAAGGAACAAAGGCCACGTCTTTTTGTTGCACCGCCAAGGGAAGTACTGCGCGCACCCAAAGATGCACTGAAGCGCGTTCCACCTTACCATTATATAATCTTTCTACATAGCCTTGCAACAGGCTGTGCGGTTTGGCGCCTAATTTTCGTGCTGCTTCAGCAGAAAGGCTGACGCTAAAGCTGTTTTCGGGGCATGTGGGCGCTGTGTATTGTTTTTGTACTTGGGTTTGTACTTGTGCTTGTACTTTTTCACGCACTTCAGTTGTTTTGTCCGCTTGCGAGGCTTTCGGCTGTGTATCTTGTTTTTCAAGAGGGGGCATATAGGGCGCTAAAAGGGTATCTCCCTCTGCTGTGGGCTCTAAGGAGACGGTTATGCGTTTGAGTATATTACTTTCCCCCATAAGGCCTATGCTCATGGTGGAGGCTATGGAGCGGGTTTTGGGCAAGATAAAGCCCACATGGGGATTTTTGGCCAGATCTGCTATCCAAGCCTTGGTATAATGGCCGCTGGATACAGGAATGATTTCTAAGTTATGGGGATTGTTTTGCAATCTGTCGGTCATGGTGGTGATGATACCGTATTTTACCCCATAAAGCACCAAAAGAGGCGTGAGCACTGCGGCTAAAGAGAGCACAGCGCAGGCGGATAAAAGTCTTTCATGACCATAATCTTTTAAGGCTAAGATACAGGATTTTATGAGCATGATTTTCTCCCTTTGCCTAAGGTGCCTACCGGCGCTATGTCATGTGCAGGCCTTGTGTTTTGGCTAGGAGGTGTCATCTTCACATGACCCACATGACCCATATGAGCATGTATGGTATTTTCTTCACGGCGCACGGTGGTGGGTATTAAGCGAAAGCCGGCCGCCTTGGCATTTTCCGGAAAATGGCTCACCATAACCACGGTGATATGTTTTTCCTTAGCTATGGCTGTGAATAAATCCAGTACTAAGGTAGCATTGTAAGGATCTAAAGAGGCCACAGGCTCATCGGCCAAAATAAGGCTGGGTTCGTGAATTAAGGCTCTGGCAATGGCAAAGCGTTGGCGCTCTCCCACTGACATAAGAGCAGGCTTTTTGTGTAAAAGATGGCTAATATCTAAAAGCTGTGCCAGGGCATCTATATTTTTTTCTTGCCCGGCATGGGCGCAGCTGAGTGCAATATTATCATAGCCGCTTAAAAAGGGCAGCAGCCCTCCTGTTTGCAGAATATAACCTATGGAATTTTTGCGCAATTTGGCTAAAGTGCTTTGCTTGTTTTTTTGCCAAAGCTCTAAAATATCTATGGTTTCATTTTGTAAGCATAGGGAAAACACAGATTGCTGATCATATTGCGGTTCAAGGGCGGTGGAAAGTATATCTAGTGCTGTGCTTTTGCCGCAGCCGCTAGGGCCTACCAAGGCCACCAATTCGCCTTTTTGCACAGAAAGTTCTTCCATATGCAAAGAAAAGACTTCATGGCTGCCATGGCTTTTATATAAATTTTTGATAGTAATGATAGTATTCATAAGAAACATATTTTTTATTATGAAAGTGAAAATGAGGGGAAACCCTTTAATAAAAGATTTCCCCCAAATACTATATACATGATTTTTGATCACATGATCTATACAATATAATATATCGTAAATATCGCTTGTTATTTTTTATAGTATTTTCTAACATCTGCTTAAAATAATTAAAATATAGTTCGTTCAAAATGGTAAGATGCGAGGAAGACGAAGT
>CAYJAL010000008.1:23859-31308 GCA_964367875.1 uncultured Desulfovibrionaceae bacterium
CGAAGTAAAAAACAAGTCTGACGAAGCAGATTGCCCATTTTCAACGAACTGTTCGTTTATTAGGGAAGCATGGTTAAAGGCACGCGATACATCCAATCACCGGGATTGGTGGCGCCAAAGCTTTCCCAATGGCTACGGTCTTTGTCATATTCTTCATAGCGTGCCAAACGAGATTTTAATCTGTTAATAAAAGTGGTTTGCTGGCCTATGCTCATGCGATACCAATCTTCTTCGCGTAAAAGCATAATATCACTTTTATACGGTAAGCCTTCTAAAAATTCCCCTAATACACCCAACTGTGAAAGGTTTTGCCCTTGAGGCATGGGGCTGTTAGGATCGCGGGCAGCGCGGGTAGAGGCGGATAAAATACCTTGGAAAAAGTCCTTGGCATCGGTTTTTTTGGTGCGTTCGGCATTATCAATAATAATGGAAAGCTGCTGGCTTAAATCGTTTAATTGATTCTTTGTGAGTAGCACAGCCACTTCCACCGTGGAGGCTTGTTCACCCTTGGCAAGCTTTTGCAAATCCATATCCGCAATCCAGGAATCCTTCACCGATGGAGCGCGGGCTTCGTTAACCTTACCAAAAAATTCTAGCTGCATGGCATAACCAAGGGCTGCGGCCATGTTTTTGGCTTCTTCTTCGGCGCTTAATTTTTTGCCGCTTTCATCGGCAGGCTTGGTGATAAGCTTACCATCCAGCGTCATTTGCACCATGGTCACAATGCCGGAAGTAAGGGCAGAGGAGGCGGTGGTGAAGTTTTTCACCCCTTCCTGAATGGTGCCGGCCTGCACGGATAAATAGTTAGAGCGATTATCCGAAAGCTTGGTAAGTAAGCGATAGGCTTGCTCTGCATCTGTATGGTCTTTTTTTCCCTTGGGGGATTTAATATGCAAAGCTGTAAGGCGTACGCCCTTGGTGCGGGCATAGTCCGCAAGTTCTGGTATATCCATTTTTACCGTGGCATAAGGATCAGACGGGGGCAAGGGGCCTGCATCGGTAATAACAATAAGCATTCTGGTGCTATAATCGCCCCAGCTTAAGCTGTCCAAGGCCATTTTTATGCCTGAAGGGGAATTTTCGGTAAAAGTATGGGTGGAGGTGCTGGCTTCCTTTACCTTGGCCAGTTCCGTTTCTAACATGGTACGATTATTGGCAGTAACCAGGTCGCTGACCACGCGGCTTTCATATTCCGTACCGGGCTTGGCCACAGGGCTACTGCGAAAGGCTACCACGCCAAAGGCCACATCATCTTGCAATTTCTTTTCTTCCAATTGATCATATACGGAACGAATAACGTTGAGGCTTTGATCAATATAGGGCTTCATGGAAATGGTGGTATCCATAACAAAGGCAATGGCTGTACGCGGTGTGGTTTTTTTAGCTTCTTCAGCACTTTTTCCTGGGTCAATGGAAGCCACTTCTAAAAACTTCACTCCTTCGAAGGGGTCTTTCATGGCTAAAATGGGCATAAGGTAAAAACGGCTGGCCGTCACTGCGCCTTCTTTTTCTGTGGGCTCGGTGGCCACCACCTGAGCGCCGTCTAAGACGGCTTGATTCTTACCTTGCACAGCCTTTTGAATGTCGGCCAATTTCTTTTCCATTTGGGTGGAGGTGCATATATCCATAAGGCCTTGCTCGTTTTTGAAAAAGAGCAAAGGATTACGCGAGGTTCTTTCGGTGAAAAGTAAGGTCAGGGATTGATTCCACGCGGTGGATTTAGCTTCTTCAAGCCAGCCCAAAGGGGTAGCCCCAAGGGGACCAACTTGGATCCAGCCATTTTCTCTGGCATAGACATACAGCACACTAAAGGGCTTTACATTTTCTTGCACCTTAGTGGCAGAATCTTGCGGATTTTGCAAAATATGAGCGCCGGGATGCGTGATAACGCGTTGATAGAGGGTTTTCTTCCCTTCTTGTACTAAGGGAGTAGCTGCAAAAGCTGTGGCTTGTAAGGCACATATAAGTGCCATAGAACAAAGAAAAGCCAATGATGTACGCATGAATTTTCTCCAATTTTTCAAAGTATTCGTCATATTATTCGTCGTTTAAAACTTGTAAAATTCTTTTGGCAAACCATTTATTATACAGTTCAAAAAGTGTTTCATCGTATTCAATTTTGTCTAAGGCTGCATTTACTTCTTCTGCCAAGGCGGTATTTTCTTTAGAAAACACAAAGGCAAAATATTGTTTTTGTAAGGCAGGTTGCAGCATCATGACATCATCATAATGCTCAACCAAGGCTTGTAAATTTACTTTATGCCCAATGATGGCTTCCACTTCTCCCTTGCGTAAAAGCGCAAAAACATCGACACCCTTCTTAAGGGCTATAATAGTGCTTCCGCTCAGCTCTTCAAAGGCATATTTTTCTGCTGAAGTGCCTTTTACCACACCCACTATGCTGGATGAGAGCATTTGTGTGCTTTGCAAAGGGCTTTCTTTGAGTACAAGAGCGTACAAATCCGATTGTAAATGTGCGTCAGAAAAAAGAAATCTCTCTTCCATCTCAGGTGTAATCAATTTGCTTGAAAGCAGCATATCACAGGCCTTATTCTTGAGCATAACCAAGCTTGTGGCCATATCTCTAGACATAAATTGGTAAGTATACGGTAGGTTCAGGGCTTCTAAAAGATCCATATCAAAACCGTGACGATTTCCCTCGCTGTCAAAGAACATATAAGGCGGATTATTGTCTAAAACACACAGGCGTAAAGAAGCCTGTGCGAGGGGCTTTGCAGACTCTTGAGGCTCTAAACTTTGTGTGCTTTGCGCATTTTGTGCTTTGTCCACATTTTGATACTCTGTGAGTCTTTGGGCATGGCTTATTTGTCCTGTTGCTGTGAGGCAAAGGACTATAGCTGCGCATATGCTTGTAATCTTAAAGATTTTTAGCATGTTTTTCCTTTATTTTTTCCAAGTATTTAAAAGGTTTTTTGCTGTGGCATTGCCTTTTTTGGCTTCTTCTTCTGCCCAAGTTTGTAAGCGCTGTAAGTGCTCTTGCGCTTTGGCATCGCCGCTATTTTGTGCTTTGCTATACCAGTGGTGAGCTTGCTCTGCATCGGGGCTGATGCTGCCCTTGGGCGCTGTATTTGTGGGGTCATAATAGCCTGCCAGTTCAGACATGGCAGGGGCTACGCCCTTTTGTGCGGCATCTTCAAAGAGTAAGAATACAGCATCTTGGGCTGCAGCGTCAGAGCCAGCTTGCTCACGCAAGGTGGTGGCAAGGCTATGGCTTTGCTCGCCTGTATCATTTTTGCGCAATAAAGTTCTGGCAGAGTCCATGGGGCTGAGTGAGGCGGCGCTGCCTTGTTCTGCTTTGGCGGCTTCATCACTTGTAGTTTGCTCTTGTGGCGTAGATGGGGCTGCATTTTGTTCTGAGCCCTGTTCTGAAGATTGTTTTGCCTCTCCAGCGGCTTCTTCGCCAGCTTTTTCTTCAGTAGTGTTTTTTTCAGGGGCACTTTCTGTAGATTCTTGCGGCGCTTCTTCTGTTTGTGGCGTAGACGTTTCAGCAGGCACATCAGCTGACGTTTCAGCTTGTTGCTGTAAATACCACCATATACCGGCACCTAAAAGGGCACAAAGCAGCACTATGGCTATAATAAGCGCTAAGGGGCTTTTTTTCGCCGGTTCTTGTTCTTCCATGTTCATGGAAGGTAATGGGTCTGGCTCCGCTTGCGTAGTGGGGTCCGGCTCCGGTTCCGGTGTAGGTTGTGGTGCAGTCATGGCAGCAACAGGCGCAGTAACAGGCGCAGCCATAGCCATACCCTGACCTCCTGCCATGGAAGATTGTACAATATCATCAATGGTTAAACCATAGCTGATAATATTGCCCCCATCATCCTTGAGTTGCAATTTATACATATCAAGGCTGTCTAAATGATCCACCACCGCGGGGCCCACAGCCAAACGCAATTGTTCATTTTCACAATCCCAAGCATCGGGTTCTAAAAAAACTTCCGCACTTTGCCAGCCCTCTGGGGCGAGGCATTGCCTTGTGGAGGCATTGGTAATGGCAAACGTGGGTGCATTTTCACAGTGCATGGGGCTAATAAGTAAAATGCCATGGCCTGGGCCTTTATGGGGATCGGGTATAAAAGTAACGGGCATAGTGTCTTCCTTACGCTTGTATTTCTGGCATGGTATAGTTTTGTAAAATGGAGCCTAAAAGGCTATTTTGTTCACGGTTAAAATGGCCGCCGTCTTGGCAGTGTACATTGGCTTGTAGGGTATGCACAAAGGCTCTGAGCCAATCTTGATAATAGGCGCGGTCATAGGGCACGCTTTCTTCAGCTAAAAAGGGCAAAGTGTGTGCTTTTGGCGGCGCAAATACGGTGACAGGATTACCTTTTACCAGCACTGTACGTGCGGATTCTTCTGTAAAACGCGGATCCATACCCAGCCAGCTTATGAAAGCATTAAGCGTATCTGCTGCAAGGCTTACTTGCTTCCAAACTAGTTTTTCTCTGGCTATATTTCCGTATCCGGAGACGCGGCGCTGGGCTTCTGTCATTTTTACACTTACTTGGCAGCGTGTGAGAGCCAAGATAAATTCATGTATCAATTGTCCCCATTCTCTTTCGGGAAAATTAAAATACTGCTGCGCTTTTACATTACTGGAAAGGGTGCGCATATGCTCAATCCAATAGCTGATTACAATATCTGTAAAGCGCGAGGCTTCATCGTGATAGAGAGGGGTGGTATTGTTTGCCGCATTTGAGGATGAATCTGTGCCTGCGCTAAGCGTATCAGCAGAGTCACCAGAAAAATCATCTGTAAAGTCATCAAATAAATCATCCAATAAGCTTTCAGCCTGAACGCGTTCACCAATAACAGCAGCGCCGCTTTCTCCTTCATGCAAACGCTCATGCTCAGCTTTAAAATATAAAGCATGTAATTCATGATCAAGTACTTGAAAGGCGCGCAAAAACTCCCCAAAGCGTTGCGCTTCGATGATTTTTGCTAAAATACTTGCAAGCTTGCGGGCAAGAAGATCTTTGCGTTTACGCTCTTCTTCCTTATCATCACTTTTATAATGCGGCCCAAGTACAGCTTGTACTTTCTCTATGCTTTGTGCCAAGGTTACGGCAATTTGCTCACGTTTGAGCAAAGGATTGCATAAAGGACGTAAGGCAGAGCGTAAAAGACTAATGCCCCCATCATTAAGCTGCATGGCCGCATTCCATACTTTTTCCGGATCGCTTACATGGTCTTTGGTGAGCGGGGATTGTAAGAAAGCATCACGTACCTCTTGTACATAGGCTTCTTGGTCGGGACGAATACCCACTTCTTTATCCCCCTCAAAGGCAAAAATAGCTTCAAAGCGGAAGTTGGGATTGCGTAATAAAAAGACATTATTAAAGGGGCCTTTATCATCCCAATTTCTGGGCCAATCGTCATTTTTGCCAAAAAAGTCCAGCAAGGAAGATTGAAAACGTGTGGTCCAGCGCTCACTTACCGAAGGCGTGCCTTTTTTCTTTTCAAATTCCATATCCATTTTGGAAAGCACAAAGAATAGTGCAGGTGCGGATTTTGATTGGGCGCGGCGCTGCGGCGTTTCCCCATGGGTGGAGGCAATCCATTGCTGTACGGCGCGCGGTAAGTCTTGTACTTCCTGATTACCAGGCCCAATGCACAGCAGCATGCTGGTAAGTTCTTTTTCTGCGCAATATCTTTCAAAAAGATAGGCCACCTTACCGCGTAAGAAGAGATTTTCTAAGGTGCCTTCCCTTTGCAATTCGCGGCGAACATCGTCAAGCTTTAAGCGCGAACGATAGCCGGGAAAGTCTAGTAAGTCTGTATGATCAAAGAAATCATCGGGCTTTTCCAGCATGGGAATGGTGATTTCGGCTGTTAAGGCTGTTACCAAGGTGCGCGGAATAAGAGCATTTTTTCCATTATTCCCCACCAGACTTAAATTGTCGCCCTGGCCTTTTTGCTGTAATAAATCTTGCAATAAGGTTACATCGATAATGCTATTTTCACGCGGTATAAGGGCTTCAATGCCGCAATAGGCTTCTTCGGCGCGGTCTAAAGCTTGTAAGACTTGGCATAGCTTTAAATACAGCTCGGTAAAAGCTTCTACCTTATCCCAAAGTAAAGAAAAGAGCAGCGCGCGACCTTGCAAGGACAAAGAAGGCGCAAGCTCGGTGGCTTTTTGCCAATAGACCCTTTGAAGCAATTGCACACGAGGACGAGAGGCAAAATTGCGCGCCATATATTCGCGTAACTCTTCCATGGCGTCCATAGTTACTTCTTGATTGGGCGTGGAGGTGTAATTGGCTTCAATATGTTTTAAATCGGCCAAAAGGCTTTCTTGATCCGGGCTTTCTTTATGCTCGCAATCGGCATAATAGGTATTGGCAAGAACACGCACCACATCGCATTCTGTGAGCAAACGCAAACGAATGGGATGACCTGCCGGAGTATTTTCCGGCGCTGTGGTGGTGAAACGTGTGACTAAGCCTGTGGATTCTTTACCGCCTTCGGGGTTGATTTCCGTAATGAAATCGTGATGAGCTCCGGAAAAATTGGCAATAAGAGAGCCTTTACTGTCGCGTGCCAAGGTGGAAATAAGATAGGATTTACCTGATTGGCTAGGCCCAAAAACGCCCACGCACATTTTGCGCTGAGCGGCCACTTGGCATTTATAAAAATCCCTTCCGGCGCGGCGCAATTGCGCATGAATGGAATCGTATTCCTTGCCCAAAAGTTCTTTATTGGCGTCCATCCATTGCAAAGCTTGCTGGGTATTTTCTTGCAATTTTTGGCAATGCTTTGCTAATTGTTGATCTGCTACTTGCATGTATATCTCCTCAGATTCCGCAATCTGTTGGCATGTGAATTAGACATTGCTTATAATACCGGTATCAAGCCAATAGCCCTCATCCAGGGGCAAGGTTTGCAAACGAATTTCCAAATCCCTCATATTAACAGCATTTCCGTCTTTATCAGAAATATTTTCAATTCTAAAATCGCCTTCATCTCTATCGTCTTTTTCATCCCATATTTCAGAAACCAAAAGGCGTACTTCCACTGCATAGGGCAAGCGCCCAGCAGCGCGGGATCTGGCCTCTTCTGTGGTGAAGGTTAAAAGATTAAAGCGTGTGGTGGGCCAGCGTTCGGCATCAATTTGCCTATAGCCAATGGGTAAGGGGCCGCCAAATTGTACGGTGCGTTCCAATTCGCATTCTTTATTGCTGTCCACATCCACCTCAAACCATACCTTGGGCTTGCGTAATTGACCGTTGATGTCCATCTCTCCCACATAGCGTGCTGTGGAGGTGAGTTGCAAATTGCCAACGTCAAAGGAAAAGCCTTCTAAATGCCCTTCGGCCAAGGCGCATAAAATGGCCCCTACCACCACTGTGGTTTTGGGATCGGTTATGCGTCCGTGCACATCGGCAAAAGGATACCAATTGCCCACATGGTATTGGCGCATGGGAATAATGC